>QHBR01000071.1 GCA_003244015.1 Hyphomicrobiales bacterium
GGAGCCGTTTCCACACGGTCTGCTTGATATTTGCACAGCGTGCAGACTGCATGCTTGTCATTCACCATCCCAATAGTTCAAGCTGTCGGTTTCGCGGCCAACGAACATCAAAGTGCGGGGCGCGCCGCCTTCATTCGTCGCAAGTTGGGCCAGCAAACCAAACCGGCCTGAGTCCGGGTATTCGGTGATTTCCGGCGATTGCTGGGTGCTCACAGCGAGGTAGCGCAGCTCTTCGCTGCCGGTGTTCATGATCTGGTGCGCCGTTTCCGGTCCGCCTGCCGGACAGCAGATGACATCGCCTTGCCGAATCGGAAATGTCTCGACGCCGATGCGGATTTCGCCGGTACCCGCAAGGACAAAGAACATTTCTTCGTTGACTTGATGATTGTGGAATGGGAAGGCGCGCTTGCCCGGCGGAACGGTGGTCACATTGTAGCCGAGCGCCTTCGCGCCAATCTTTCGGCCGACGAAGCCCATCTTCGCCTCATAGCGCTCGGCGGCGACGCCCTTCGGGGCAAAGGTAGGCGGGCGCGGCAGCATTTCGATATCGGCAATATTGACAATCGGGCTGGTCATGGCGGCTCCTCGGTATTGGTAACATACCAGATGGCGTGACGGGCAGACAAGGGTCCGATCATCATCCGTCGAGATGGGCGTCTGTTCGATATTGCCGAATCAGAATAATATCGTTGCGACTTTTCCAACCAAGGGGTGAGTTTCTATGGGAGAATTGCCCGACAATTTACCGGTGCTGGAATTCTCAACGCCAAAGGAATTTGAAGTTTGGCTTGCGAAACAGTCTAATTCTTCGACCGGTGTTTGGCTAAAATTCGCCAAGAAAACATCGGGCGTTCAAACGATCTCGAAACAAGACGCAATCGATTGTGCGCTTTGCCATGGCTGGATCGATGGACAACTCGACAAGCTTGACGAGAAATACTGGCTGATTCGGTTCACGCCTCGCAAGGCAACCGGCAAATGGTCGAAAAACAATCGCATTCGCGCAACCGAACTCATCTCTGATGGGCGGATGAAAGAATTCGGCCTCGCGGAAATTACCCGCGCAAAGGCGGATGGTCGCTGGGACGCCGCCTATTCCTCGCAGAGTCGAGCCACCGTTCCGGCCGACCTGCAACGAGCACTTGACGAGAGCGATAAAGCCAAGGCCTCTTTATTCAGGGCTGGATGCGCGAAACCGTTACGCGGTGCTGTATCGAATACACAACGCGAAGACCGCCAAATCGCGCGCATGGAGGATCGCGAAATTCGTGGCTATGTTGGAGCGCGGCGAAACAATTTACCCACGCAAATGATCGGTGAAGCCGCAATTTGCCACGCTGCGGTGCTTATTTGAAATTCGCCAGAACCTGCGCGTCTCTCAAAACCTCCTATTTCTTCAGCTCAAAAGTCATGTGCATTTTTCTTGATTTATGCACAAACCAAAAGAGCATGGCTTATACATTTAGCCATTGACCATCCTTGGTCGTGCTAGCGCCAGTTGTGACCAGTGCCATGACCGCCTCTGGCGCTGGGCGGTCGTTATGGCAGCGCCCGCTTTGCGCCCAAAGACGGCGGCAAGCCCAAATTCAAACTGACCCACTACTCCGCGCCGCCCGTTGCAATCCCCGGCCCTTCCCCCTAAATCTCCCGGCTTCATTAATCCGAGGGGATCGCGCACCCTTGTCGCAACGGCGCGATCCTTTTGCCGAAGGCTTCCCGTGACCAGTGATTTTCGTCCTCAATCCGGCTTTCTCACCGTGCTCGTCGAGCGCGGCTTTTTGCATCAATGCTCCGATCTCGCGGGACTCGATCAAATAGCCAAGAGCGGCGATCTCGTTGCCTATACCGGTTTCGACTGCACGGCGCCTTCGCTCCACGCCGGTTCGCTCGTTCAAATCATGCTGTTGCGCTGGCTGCAAAAGACCGGCGGCAAGCCGATCGCGCTGATGGGCGGCGGCACGACACGGGTCGGCGATCCGTCCGGCAAGGACGCAAGCCGCCAATTGCTCCCGCTTGAGACGATTGCCGCCAACAAGGACGGCATCAAAAATGTCTTCGCCAGGTTCCTGAGCTTTGGCGAAGGGAAACGCGATGCCATCATACCTGACAACGCCGATTGGCTCGCGACGTTAAATTACATTGATTTTCTGCGCGACGTGGGGCGCCATTTCTCGGTCAACCGGATGCTGTCGCTGGATTCGGTGAAACTCAGGCTCGAACGCGACCAGGAATTATCTTTCCTCGAATTCAATTACATGTGCCTTCAGGCCTATGACTTCGTCGAGCTTTTCAAGCGCCATGGCTGCGTTTTGCAGATGGGCGGCTCGGACCAATGGGGCAACATCGTCACCGGGATCGATCTCGGCCGGCGGATGGGCACGCGCCAGCTCTACGGCTTGACCTCGCCGCTCTTGACGTCTTCGTCGGGTGCTAAAATGGGCAAGTCCGCGCAAGGCGCGGTATGGCTCGACGAAAGCATGTTGCCGGTCTTCGACTATTGGCAATATTGGCGCAATTGCGAGGATCAAGATACCGGCCGGTTTCTCAAACTCTTCACCGAATTGCCGCTCGATGAAATCGCCCGGCTCGAAGCGCTGGGCGGCGCCGAAATCAACGAGGCGAAGAAGATTCTCGCCACCGAGGCGGCCGCCATGGTGCATGGGCGCGAGGCGGCGTTGCGGGCAGCCGGCGCGGCGCGGCAAACCTTCGAGGAAGGCGCGCTTGCGGAAAGCCTGCCGAGCGTAAAAATCCCCGCCGCCGAGATCGAGGCGGGTCTTGGTGTGCTCACGGCTTTCGTCAGATCGGGGCTCGTCGCCTCGACCGGCGAGGCGCGGCGCCAAATCATAGGCGGCGGTCTGAAGATCAATGACAGGACCGTCACCGATGAGCGCATGGTGATTGGACCGCGCGATTTAACGGGAGGCGTGGTCAAACTTTCGCTCGGGCGCAAGCGCCATGTCCTGCTGAAGATCGCTTGATTCATCCTATCGCTGCGGACGCATGGGATCGAAATCGGAGACGCCAAATATCTGACGGAAAATTCCCGGCGCGATCGCCGACAGCGGATTTATGTTGAGGGCCGGCGCGCTGGCCAAGCCGGTGATCCGGTAATTGACCCCGATCAAGCCTTCGTTCGATCCGCCTCCGAGGATAAGGCCGACGACGGGTAACTTCGCGAACATATTGTTGAAGGCATAGACGGGAACGAAGGTCCCGCTCACGTCGACTTGGTCGTGCACGAAATCGAGGCTGCCTTGCACCGTTAGGCCAATGGCCTCGCCATGCATGGTGCCTTCGCTGAGATCGAGACGGCTGCCATCGCGTTGGAAACGCACCCGCAATTTGGTGAAAGCGATCGCGTTGGCGTCGATTTTTTGCGCCTGGCCCGGGGTATCCAGCGGCGGAGCGCCCTCGACCACCAGCCGGCGCAACGCAGGTTCGTCGCGCAAAACGAAATCGTCGATGAGAAGGACACCGGCAAGGGAGTCCGATCCAAGACGCATCCCGACCGAGAGGCGGCCGCGCTCCATGTGCTTGTAGAGGTCGAGGAACAACAAAAGCGATCCAGCATCCTCGCTGACGAGATTAAGCTGGGTAGACGCGCCCCCTCCGGTCAGATTGCATGAAATCGGCCGGCCGCCGAAGGTTCCGGCAAGTGCGAACTGCCTTATCTGGTCGCCGCGTTTCGCAAATCTCAATTCGGCCCCGGCGATAATCTGTTTGTTATACCCGCTCAATATACCGGCATTGACATCGAATTCGATCTCCTTGATTGGACCTGCCTCATTGCGCTCCTCGCCGTTGCTTGGCCCGGCGCCATTGCTTGCGGGAGGGTTGAAAATCAGCGATTTTAAGAACGGCCTTGCGTCAATCGCGGTTCCCCGAACAATCACTTTCATTGTCTCGCCGGTTTTTATCGCGTCTATCTTCATATCGTCGCCCGCCGACAGCTTCACTTGAGGAAACTTCGCCGCGACAAGAGAGAGGCCCGTGCCAAGCTGCACATTGCCCCGCGCCTGAATGGCCCCGGCGTCGACAACGATCTGATCGAGCAAGGTCCCAGTTTCGTTGACGGCCAGCGCGAAGGCGACCTTTCCCGGCCTTCCCGCCGGCTTCGAAACGCCTGGAATCTCGATCGCGGCGCGGCTCAAATCGAGCTCGATCCGCGCCCTAGAATTTTCCCCGGGGCCGATGGGCGCGGTAATTGTAGCGCTAACCGGTCCGCTCACCCCTGAATTGGCGCCAAAACCCTGCCTCGCGCGGAAGGCATCGTCCAAGGTCAAGCCAATCGAAGCTTCGGCGGGCTTGCCTGCCAGTTTCTCGATCCCGATCGCGGCTGGAGCGCCGAACATGGTGCCCTGCCCGCTCGCTCTTAGGCCCGACGGATCGACATTGACGGTCAGAGTCGCCGCGTCAAGCTTCTCGTTGGCGATCAGCTTTTCAGCGGTGAAATTGGTGACTGTCGCATCGATCTTGAGAGTTGTATCCGACGGGCCGGTGTTGGGCCCGAGCTTCATATCGATTTCGAGACTGCCGTCGGCCTGTCCCCTCAGCGTGGACGAATCGAGCGACAGACTGGCATAGGATTTTAACGCGTCATGCGATAAAAGCTCCCCGATCGTCTCGACACTGCCCGTGACCTTGGCCTCCACCACCGCCGGCGCGGGTTTCGACTCAGTGTCGGCGACATGGAAACTGCCGTCCGACAAGGCCAGCACGCGGCCATTGCCGGCATCGAGCGCGGCATTCGCGACCGCGAAAGTTGCGGTCCGGCCAGTGACATGACCAGTGCCATCGATGCCGCGCAAAGGCGGCATGCCTGGCAGAAACGCGAGGCTCGCATTGGCAATCATGAAATCGAGCAAGACCTTTGCATCGGGAGGCGCGTGTCCGGCCCGCATCGCCCGCAAATCGCCGGCATCGAAATCGATCCGCATGGTGCCCTTCTGCACCGTTCCTTCGCTCGTGTGAGAAAGCAAATAGGATCTCACCGGCGCCGCGACGAACGAGGGCCACAGCCGCAGCACGGTACCGACAGGCGCCGGAGAGATCGACGCACCGAGCCTTACATGGGGTCCATTGATCCAATCGATTCCGCCGGCCATCGCGATGCCACCCTGCGGACCGCCAAACGAAATCCGGTCGATGACAAGCTTTTTTTCAGCCAAATAAAGCCGCGCCGCCAAGTCGTTGTGATCGATCGAAATCGGCTTTTCTCCGGGCCGCTCCGGACCCGCCACATTGGGCTCCGCATTGGTCAGCTCAATCGACCACGGATCGCCCTCGCGATGCGGCGGTGTCACGAAGCCCGAAATCGCGAAATGAGTCGCGCCCGCAGCGAGCCGCCAACGATCGACCGCTATGCGCCGCGCCGCCGGATTCCAATGAAACCCGCCGGTGACCTTGTCGATCATCAGGGGTTCATCGTCGGGGTCGTCGAAACGCAGGTAACCTGCCCCGAATTCGAACTGGCCGGCCACCTCCGAAAGCGTCCCATCGGCTTGTAAACGGACGCTGAGCTCGCCTGACAGCGGCATATCGAAATCGGCGCCGATCGTGCGCGTGCCGGTCGCCAGCAAGATTTCATCGAGGGATAGATTTGAAAACGAAAGCATGAGGCCGCGTTCCGAGTCTGGCATGCCGCCGGCAACGCCTGAGGCCAACCAGCGGCCGTTCGGTCCCTCGACGGAAAGATCGAACCTCGTGGCGCCGGAGGATTTATCGAAACCGAGATTGACGTCGTTAAAGACCATGGTTTGATTGGCGGTCTCGTCGTCAATCACAATCTTGCCGCGCGTGATGCCGATGCGATCGATCGCCGCGGCCGGACTTGCCGGATTGGTCAGCGTGTCGATAACGAGCCGGATCGATTCCGCCATCTCCTTTACGATGAGGGCGCGTGGCGGCTTTGCCGCGAGCGCCTGGGCGGCCGGATCTTTCGTCCCCGCGTCCGGCGGTGGCAACGAGCTGTCTCGCGCCAGCGCCGAGGCGAGCGGCGGCGTAAGAACCATGGCTTCCCCGGAATTGGACGCAACCGGCATGGCGAGCGAACCGTCGGGCCGCAACGCCAGATGCACCTCGACGTCGAAAAGTTCGAGCCGCCTTGGCGTCACGCTTCCAACAATCAGCGCAAGAGGATCGACCGACACTTCGGCGCGCGGCGCGGTCAAAATCATGTGGCCGGAGGGTTCCTTAATCGACAATTTGTCGATGCTCAGCGCCGGCGCATAGCCATTCCTTACGATCGCGGTTCCACCGAAACCGAATTCGAAGCGATGGCCGAAACGATCGTCGAGAGCCTTGGCGATTTGCGGCGCGAAACCGTCGATCGCGAGCGGCCCGAGCGCGAGGCGGGCAATGAAGAAACCGCCGCCGGCGAGCGCCAAAAGAGCCAATCCGAGCACCAGCTTGCACGCGGACCACGCATGCCACGCGGGGCCGCGCCTGCTTGTCCTTAGCTCGTTGCATGGAGCGGGACGCGCCGCTTTCCTCTGCCGGCGCAGCCAATTTCCCGGCCACGCGCGGGGCCGGGCCGGATTTTCCTCACCATGTCCGGCCAACCGCTCGCGGCCTTTCAAAACCAAGCTGAAGCTGGAAACTTTGAACCTTTGCGACTATACGCATTTTACCGGAAAGACGCGCGGCGCAAACGGGCGAAATCGGTTCGATGTTACCACTCGCCGCCATGCGACGAAAGGAAAGCCCATGACTAAAAATTTGTCAAATGAGCCGCCGAAGAACTCGAACAAGAATTCAGACAGTAGCTTGGGCGGCAACTTAGGCAAAAAGTTGGCGCCGGGCGACAAGGCGCCAGATTTCGATTTGCCGGACGATGCCGGAGCCAGGTTTTCGCTCGCGAGCTTCGCCGGCAGGAAGCTAGTTCTTTACTTCTATCCGAAGGACGATACCTCCGGCTGCACCAAGGAAGCGATCGACTTCAACGGCTTGCGGGGCGAATTCAAAAAGGCCGGCGCGGCAATCCTTGGCGTATCGCCCGATCCGTCCGCAAGCCACGCAAGATTCAAGGCCAAACATAAACTCGAACTCGCGCTCGCGTCCGACGAATCGAAAGTCATGCTCGAAGCCTATGGCGCATGGACCGAAAAGAGCATGTACGGCCGCAAATACATGGGGGTAGAGCGCACGACGTTCCTCATCGGCAAGGACGGCGAAATCGCGGCGGTATGGAATAATGTGAAAGTCCCTGATCACGCCGAGGCGGTGCTCGCGGCGGCCAAGGCGCTCTGAGAGGACCGCCAGACGCGGCAAACGACTTGCTTAGGTCGAATTTGGTTTCGGCGAGGCACGTGGAAGAGCCGGGCGCCCCAGGAAAGACTCACGCGCCATCGAATAGTCCTGCCACGAGCGCGTCGATCCGTAGCGCCACGCCGGCCTCGGTCAGCGCCGTGCGGACAAGGCCGCGCGCGCGTTGAAATTTTACGTTCTCGGGAAGCTCCACGGACGCGGCGATGACTTCGGCCTCGCGCGCGGCCTCGGCGAGGGAGGTGTGGAGGGAATCGGCCGCGTCGAAGCGTGGAATTGGCAGGTGGAACATGACCTTGTGGAAATGCCGCGCGCCCCATTGGCCCCGCGATTGGCGGGATTGGATCCGCGATCGGGTTGACTCACTGTTGAACAACGCCGTCAAAAATTGCGCTTCGTGCTCGTCCTGCACCGACGCCCAATACAAACTATTATCGATTACATTTGTTCTGCTTCGTACAATGCACGCTGCTGCATTTGTCCCCGAAGCGGCATAAACCACGCGTAGCGGCGCGAGTGGAAATTGCGAAGCCAACTTGCCGTAGTAATCGAGTTGCTGAACAAAGCTGATCGGTGACGGACGATCCGCGTTCCAAACCCTCTCGGCCTTTTTCATCCAGCCGTGGCCTTCATAACCTCGATTGGCTGCTGCTTCCGTGTCGAGAACTTCGCCCTTTTCCGTCACCGGGACGACCGCCTCGAAAGGCCGGAAGACGCGGTAAGGCAAGATGCTCTCGCCAAGCAGCACGGGACACAGGAACTCCGCCTCGACTCGATTTTCGACGCCGGGCAGGTTCTTCCATGGCGCTTTCTCCTGTGTGCTGCGGCGGCTCGCGACATAGGGCGCGCTCGGATCCGGCCCGAGCCGCCCCATCGCTTTACGCTCGACAAAGCACAACATGCGCGGCACCAAGGTCGCCCCTTGGCGAAACATCGTTCGGTAGGGCGAGCCGCCCTCGAAAATCGCGATGTCCAAAGCGGGTGCGCCTTTCCGCACCTTCAGCCTTCGATCCGCGATCTCTTCGGGCGCGTCGCGAAATGGCAACGTCCCGGAATAGGCGCGGACCTTGCCGGGAAAAGATTTTGATGTCGCGCGCCGCCGCCCGAAGACAACGCAAGAGGGGACCGGAAACAAAGGCTGGACCCTGTCGTCCATCGTCCAGACTTCGTCCCACGCAATTCGCGCGGACATGAACGATCCTGACCGCAGCCGCTCGAATTGTCCGCGCGAGAGCGCCGCGAGCGGGAGGACAAAAGCGAGCTTTCCCCCTGAACGCAGATAAAGCGCCGCCGCGCGCACCGTGAAAAGCGCGCAGAGATCGTTCTGCGTCGCGAGCTTGCCGCCGACATAAACCTTTTCGCCCTTCGCCAGCTCCTTGAAACGCCTTTGCAAGTCCGTGCTCATATGGCGATAGGCGACCCAGGGCGGGTTGCCGATGACGATGCTCGCCCAGCCGCCGGCGGACGAAAAGGCCAAGGGCCGCGAAAGATTGCGCGCCACATAGGCCCAGACCGAATCACGCCCCTCGCGCCGCAGCTTGTCGAAGGTAAGGTAGGTCTTGCCGAGATCCTTTATCGCCAGTTTCTGCTCGTTCGTCACGTCGGCGCGGTAATGCTGCTCGGCGATGCGGAATAGTGCCGCTTCGATCTGCGCGCGAGTCATGCCCGTTTCCGCCCCGCTGCGCATTCGTTCGATCGCCTTGTCGAACAGGGCAGGATCGCGGCAAAACGTGTCTGGGAAATCGAGCTGCTCGCGTCCATTGGCATCGCGCGTTCCGCTCGCTCCCTCGCCAGCGGGCGGCGGCGGCACGCGAATCGTCAGTTCCTTGCCGCCAACGATCTCGCTGATCGACAATTGCATCGCATCGCCGAGATAGACCGGAATCGACAAGGCGCCTTTGCGATGCTTCAACGCGGGTGCGAGGGCCAATAGATAAGTGACGCGCGCGATAATGACCGCAACGGGATGAATGTCCATGCCCTCGACGCGCGCGCAGACTTCCACCGCGCGAAGTTTTGAGTCCATGTCCGACTCCTCCGCCTCGCGCAAAAAGACGCGGATCGCGTGAAACAGAAAAGTACCGGAACCACAGGCTGGATCGAGCACATGCTCGACAAGCGGCCGGTCGATGACGTGCCTAACCATTTTGGCGGCGAGCCAGTCGGGCGTGTAATATTCGCCGAGTCCATGGCGCTGGTCGCGGTCGATGAGCGACTCGTAAAGAACCTTGAGAACGTCGCTATCGACTTCGGCGAGGCGGAATCGCCGGACATGGTTCATGATGCGGCGCACGAGTCCCTCGCCCTCCGCATCGGCCACGGCCCAATCGAAAAAATCGCTTTCGACGGCGCCAAAAATACCCGCCGCCCGAAACGCGTCGCCTGAAAGCAAATGCTTTGGATCGTCTTCCCTGAGGCCAAGAACGGCGAGCGCGATGCACTTGGCGGCGATGACAAGGAATGTGTGCTGGAACCACAGCGCGTCGCTCTCGACCTCGCGTCCATAAACGAGTTTTAAGAGTTGCGCCCAGAGTTGCCTTTTAAGGGCGACCGCCGCATCGCGGCCGAGCCGGCCCCAGAGGCCCGCGAGCGCCGCGCTGGAGCGGCGAAAGGCGACCGAATCCTGACCGAGTTCGATACGAATCGTCAGCGGATTGGGCGGCAGCGACACCTTCAATGCCACGACGCCGTCGAGCCACGCTAGGAACAGTTCGGGTTTTTCGGGATCGAGGATGATTTCCTTGATCTTGATGAGCTTGCCGTCTTCGAGCTCGCAGGCGATCCATTGGCGCCCATCCGTGGCGATTCCAATGAATTTCTCGCCTTCCTCTTTCTCGCGATCGGCGAGGTAGTCGGGCATCCTGTGCTCGACGTCCGGCCACTCCTTGGCAAGATCGCTCTTGGCTTCGAGAATGGTCCGGCCGATCAAGGCATCGATGCGGCCGCGCACTTCTGGCACCCGACGTTCGAAATCTAGGGCCGAAAGCTCCGCGCCGAGCTCATCTACCAGCAATTTCCAGAAACCGGCCTTGACCTCGTCATGGCGTGGTTTTCCTGCAAGTTGGCGCAGAAGTTCTATCGTGGACGGAGCGATCACCGGTCGAAGATAGCTGCCGTCTCAGAGCTGGACAATCCTGGCGGGCGGGCAATACAGAGCTTTCTTCCCAGCATTCGGCACCGGCCGGGCCGGCTGCGGGCCGGGGCTGGAGTTGCCGGAGCCGCGGAGCGAGCCCTATACCGGCGTTTCGAGGCATGGTAAGGAGCGCTCCGTGGCGCGGGGACGTTAGGGAGCAGAGTCCGGAAGCGCTTCTTCGGAGAGAAAACGAGCATGACAGAGCCCGTCCGGTTGGATCGAAAAGGCACCAACATGAAGCAGAAGGCCAAGGAAGGCGGCAAGGGCGACACCTTGAAGGTCATCGTTCAGGCGCTGCTCATCGCCCTCGTCGTGCGCACCTTTTTGTTTCAGCCGTTCAATATTCCTTCCGGCTCGATGATCCCGACCTTGGAGATCGGCGATTATCTTTTCGTCTCCAAATATGCCTACGGCTATTCCGATCATTCGTTTCCTTTTAGTCCCCACCTGTTTTCCGGCAGGATTTTTGCCTCGCCGCCAAAACGCGGCGGCGTCGCCGTCTTCAAGCTTCCCCGCGACGGACAGACCGATTACATCAAGCGCGTGATCGGCCTGCCCGGCGACAAGATTCAAATGAGGGAAGGCCGCCTTTACATCAATGGCGAAATCGTGCCGCGCGACCCGATTGCCAAGGTCCATACCGAGGATTTTTACGGGCGCGAAACCGGCGTCCCGACCTATCGCGAAACACTGCCCGGCGGAGTCAGCCACACGATCATCGAGATTCAAGGCGACACCGGATACAACGACAATACCCAGGTTTTCGATGTTCCGGCCGGAAATTACTTTATGATGGGCGACAACCGGGACAATTCGACGGACAGCCGGGTTCCACCCGATCAGGGGGGCGTCGGCTTCGTGCCGTTTGAAAATCTCGTCGGACGCGCCGAATTGATCTTCTTTTCGGTTGGCAAGGGCGAGCCGGCCTGGACGTTTTGGGAATGGCCGTGGACGGTGCGCGTCGACAGAATGCTCAAATCCGTGAAATAGAATGGCGCGGCAAGTCCAGGATGTCACAGCGCTCGAAGCGCGGATCGGGCACGTTTTCGCTGATCGCAATCTGATCGCGGCGGCGCTGACCCATGTGAGCGCGGCGGCGGGGCGCAAGTGCGAAACCTATCAAAGGCTCGAATTTCTCGGCGACCGCGTATTGGGTCTCGCCGTTTCCGGGATGTTGTACGAAGCGTTTCCCGAGGCCGGCGAGGGAGAACTCTCGCGCCGCCTCGCGGGCCTCGTCCGCAAGGAGAGCTGCGCCGAGTCCGCCCTCGCCTGGGGCGTTGACTCCTGCGTCCGGCTTGGCGAAATCGAACTGCAAGCAAGACCCCCCAACATGGCGATTTTGGGCGATGTTTGCGAAGCGATCATAGGCGCGGTTTTTCTCGACGCGGGCTATGAGGCGGCGAAGGATGTCGTGTTCGCCGCCTTCGGCGAACGGATGCATTCGCCGGGACGTCCGTTGCGCGATCCAAAGACAGCGCTGCAAGAATGGACGCAAGCGCGCGGCCTTCCAACGCCGTTCTATCGCGAGACCGCGCGATCCGGGCCCGACCACGCGCCGGAGTTCACGATTTCCGTCGAAGTGCCCGGCTACCGGAATGCCGAGGCGAAGGGCTTTGCGAAGCGCCTCGCCGAGCAAGCCGCGGCGGCGGCTTTCATCGCGCGCGAGGGAGTTGGCCAAGGCAGCCAAAAGGGCGCCGCGTGAACAGCGGACGCGGCGGCGGAACGGCTTGCGGTTTTGTCGCCCTTATCGGTGCGCCGAACTCCGGCAAATCGACTCTCATCAACCGGCTCGTTGCAACCAAGGTCTCGATCGTTTCGCGAAAGGCTCAGACAACACGGGGCACTGTCCGCGGGATTGCGCTAGAAGGCGCGGCCCAAATTATCTTCGTCGATACGCCGGGCATATTCGCGCCAAAACGCCGGCTCGACCGGGCCATGGTGGCGGCCGCCTGGGGCAGTACCGGCGATGCCGATGCGGCCGCGCTGCTTGTCGATGTCCATAGAGGCATCGATGCCGAGGTCGAGGCCATTCTTGCCCGGCTGCTTCAAAATGCCGCCAAGAAGATTCTTGTCCTCAACAAGATCGATACGGTTGAACCGCCAACGCTCCTCGAACTCGCCGCCAGGCTCAATGGCGTGCTCCCCTTCGCGCAAACTTTTATGATTTCAGCGTTGCGCGGCCACGGCGTGGCGAAATTCAAGCAACAGCTCGGCGCCTTGATGCCCAACGGCCCGTGGCTTTATCCGGAAGATCAGGTTACTGACATGCCCTTGCGCCTGCTCGCCGCCGAGATCACGCGCGAGAAAATTTTTGACCGCCTGCACGACGAGCTTCCCTATTCATCGACGGTCGAAACCGAAGTTTGGAAGGACATGCCGGACGGAACGGCACGCATCGAGCAGACGATCTATGTGTTGCGCGAGGGCCACAAGAAGATTGTCATTGGCGAAGGCGGCCGGACCATCAAGGCGATCGGGACCGCGGCGCGCGTGGAAATTTGCGAGGCGGTCGGACAAAAGGTGCATCTTTTTTTGTTCGTCAAGGTGCGCGAAAACTGGCTCGATGATCCCGAACGCTATCGGGAAATGGGGCTCGATTTCCCCAAGGCGTGATATGGCATTGTGGGTCAGTTTGAATTTCTGTTTATGACCGGTAGCGGAAGTTAAAACCTCAAAAATGGGCGAGGAGCCTCTTGGCCGCGAAAATTGACGGGGCAACGGAACTCATGGCGTTGGACGGGCTGTCGTCGTTAAGCCGGGTTGGTAAATCGACTCTCTTCACTCGCGCATTGTCTTTAGAGCCGCGCGCGATTTTATACAAAGCGTATGTCGATCCGCAGCCGGCTGGTTCGTCGACTCAATTAGCGAGACAGTTCAGCGGCGATGGCGCCCGCAGCTCGCCTCAGGAGGAGTTCTCAAATGCGTTTCATGTATCTCGTCAAACACCCCGATCCCCCAGGATCGCCAACGCCGGAGCTCATGGAGGCAATGCACAAGCTCGCCGACCGGGAGACCAAGGCGGGCCGCATGCTCGACACTGGCGGGCTGACGCCTGTCTCCATGGGCGCCCAGGTGCGCATCGCGGACGGCAAGCTCAGCGTTATCGACGGCCCATTCGTGGAGGCGAAAGAGGTCGTCGGCGGTTTTGCGATCTTCGAGCTTCGCGACAAGGAAGAGGCCGTGGTGATGGCGAAGGAATTCATGCAATTGCACCTGGATCATATGCCGGGCTGGGAAGGAACGTGCGAGCTTCGCGCGTTTGCCTCGACCGGCACTTGACGCGAAGGGCCGACAAGCGCGGTCTGCGGCCATGACGGCCGCCGACGCCCATCGCGCGATCCTGGCCGTCTGGCGGATCGAGCAGCCCCGGCTGATCACCAGCCTGGCGAGGATGCTGCGCGATGTGCCGCTGGCCGAGGAATTGACGCAGGACGCCCTGTTGGCCGCCCTTGAGCGGTGGCCCGCGACAGGCGTTCCAGAAAAACCCGGTGCGTGGCTGATGGCGACCGCCAAGCGCCGGGCTTTGGATCATTTGCGCCGCGACCGGATGCTTGAGCGCAAGCACGAGATGGTCGCTTGGGATATGGAGGCTGAGCAGCAGGCCATGCCCGATCTGGACTCCGCCCTGGACGACGACGTAGGTGACGAGCTGCTTCGGCTCATCTTCACAGCGTGTCATCCGCGATTGTCGCATGAGGGTCGCACGGCTCTGGCGCTGCGGATGATCTGCGGCTTGACGACCGAGGAGATCGCCAGGGCCTTTCTCATGCCGGCAGCGACCATCGCCCAGCGCATCGTGCGCGCGAAGCGGACCCTTTCGGAATCCGGGCTGGCCTACGAGCCCCCCGCGCGGCGAGGAGTTTTCGAAGCGGCTTTCCTCGGTGCTTGAGGTCGTCTACCTCATTTTTAACGAAGGCTACACCGCGGCGCGCGGCCAGGACTGGCTGCGTCCTCAGCTCTGCAATGAAGCACTTCGCATGGGCCGCGTGCTCACCGCCCTCGCGCCGCACGAGCCCGAAGTCCATGGACTGCTTGCCCTGATGGAGCTGAACGCCTCGCGGACGGTGGCCCGTACCGACGAAGCAGGCGAGCCCATTCTCATGCTGGATCAGAACCGCGCGCTCTGGGACCAGCTCCAGATTCGGCGAGGGATGTTGTCGCTCGGCCAGCGCGGGAGCTCGGCGGAGCGGGTGGCGTCTACGCCCTCCAGGCGGCCATCGTCGCGTGCCACGCCCAGGCGAGGACGGCGGCCGATACCGACTGGTCGCGCATCGCCGAACTTTATTCGGAGCTGGCGGTTGTCGCGCGCTCGCCAGTCATCGAGCTCAACCGTGCGGTTGCCGTCGGCATGGCCGAGGGCCCAGAAGTGGCGCTGGCGATCATGGACGGCCTGATGCGCGAACCGGCGCTCAAAGGCTATCACCTGCTGCCGAGCGTTCGAGGCGACCTACTCCACAAGCTCGGCCGCTACGAGGAGGCGCGCGCCGCATTTGAAGAGGCCGCAGCGCTGGCGGGCAACAGGCGCGAACATGACCTACTGAGGCGGCGCGCCACCGAGGGGCCGACGCAGCGATGTCATGATAATCCGGTGCACGCCCACACAAGGACACGGGTCGATCGCGCCTGGATCGATCGCTTCCGGGGCTTTTGTCATCGCCTGTGGAAGGCCTGGCCATCGATTGCCGGTGAATGTCCGCGGTTGGCGCAAAGCAGAAATTCAAACTGCGACACCACCTGAAATACGCCTGGCTTGAGCGGCGGCGGCGCTGGTTCTATGGTGCGGGTCCGATCGGACGTTCAGGTTGCCCCTTTTGCAATGACCATCGCCAGCATGACGGGCTTCGCGCGGGCCGCCGGAAGCGCCGGGCCGTGGCGCTTTGCCTGGGAACTGAAAGCCGTCAATGCCAAGGGCCTCGATGCGAGGCTGCGCCTGGCGCCTCCGTTCGACGCGATCGAGTCGGACGCGCGCGCAAGACTTTCGCGGAAACTCAACCGGGGAACGATCCATGCGACGCTTGCCGCGCAGCGCGACACAGCGATGCCCGAGGTTCGCATCAATCAGGATTTGCTGCGAGAACTTATCGCGGCCCTCTCCCGAATTCCGCTGCCCGACAGGATCGCACCGGCAACTCTCGACGGGCTGCTTGCCTTGCGCGGCGTCGTTGAAATCATGGACGCGGCGGAGGACGAGACCGCGATTTTACGCGCGCGGGCCAGCGCTCTCGATTTGCTCGACGAGGCGCTCGATGCTCTGGTGGCCATGCGGCAAAGCGAGGGCGGCGTGCTTGCAACCGTCTTGTTAGTGCGGCTCGAAAAGATCGCCGCGCTGACCCAAGCGGCCGACGCCTGTCCGGCCCGCAAACCCGAGGCGATCCAGGCGCGCCTCGCGCAATCGCTTGCTTTTCTTGCCGGAAACACGAATTTCGACCAGAATCGTTTGCACCAGGAGGCTCTCATGCTCGCGGCCAAGGCAGATATAAGGGAAGAATTGGACCGTCTTGCCGCGCACGCCACTGCTGCCCGCGAACTTTTGGCCAAAGAAGGTGCGGTTGGCCGCAGGCTCGACTTCCTTGCCCAGGAACTTTCGCGCGAGGCCAATACGCTTTGCGCCAAATCGAACGACGCGAGCCTGACGGGGCTCGGCCTCGAATTGCGCGTCGAGATCGAGCAATTCCGCGAGCAGGTCCAGAATATCGAGTAGAAAACGTTATGCCGCTCGAGCGCCAATTCGCCAAGGAAGAAACAGCATCCGCGCGAAAGCCGCCCCTTGGCCGGCGCGGCTTGATGCTGATCCTCTCTTCCCCATCGGGCGCGGGCAAGACGACCTTGACCCGGATGCTGCTCCAGACCAGGGAACTCGATCTGACGCTGTCGATTTCGGTGACCACGCGGGCGCGGCGGTCGAGCGAAGTCGACGGCATTCATTACAGCTTTATCACCAAGAAGGAGTTCGAGCAGCTGCGCGATGGTGGCGATTTGCTCGAATGGGCGGAGGTGCACGGCAATTTTTACGGCACCCCGCGCGAGCCGGCCGAACAGGTTTTAGGCCAAGGGCGCGACGTTCTTTTCGACATCGACTATCAAGGCACGCGCCAGGTCAAGGAAAAGTCCGGCGGAGATGCGGTCACGATCTTTATCCTACCGCCGTCGATGCGGGAATTGCAGTTTCGCCTCGAGCGCCGCGCCGAGGACCGCCCCGAAGTCATCGCCAAGCGCTTGAGCGAGGCGCGCAACGAAATCCGCCGCTGGACGGACTATGATTACGTACTCGTCAACGACGATCTGCAATGCACGTTTGCCGATCTCCGCGCGATCCTCGCCGCCGAACACCGCCGCACCGCGCGGGCAAGGGAGGAGATCGCCGCTTTCGTCGAAAGGCTGCTCGGCGAGACATGATGGGAAGCGCTGCCAACGGCCGCACCGGAGCACAAATCCTTAAGGGCGGTTCGATTTCTCTTGCGCCGGCGCCTTCCGCGATAAAAAGATGCACTATCGAATCAGAAACAATCGCAAGGCAAAAGTTCATGCTTGCAATCCCAGGAAAAGCCTGCGGCGAATGCAGCTTTTGTTGCAAGGTTCTCGAGATTGCCGAATTGGCGAAATCCGCCGGCAAATTGTGCGAACACTGTCTTAACGCCGGTTCCGGCGGCTGCGGCATCTATGCGGGCCGGCCGCAAGTTTGCCGCGATTACGAATGCTTGTGGAAGGGCGATCGGGACATGAGCCCGCGGCTGCGTCCGGATCGCACCGGCACGATCTTGATGGAAGATCCCGATTCCGATGAATACCGCGCCGTCTGCGATCCGGAAAAACCGTTTGCGTGGCTAACGCCGCTTGTCTTCAAGCATCTTGTCGCGATGGCGAAAAACGGGCGGATTGTCGTCGCCAAGGCGGGGTTGAAATCCTGGCGCATTCGCGGCAACGGGCAATGGGGGCCTTGCGTTTAGCTATCGCCGGACTTCAGTTTACGCACGAAAGCTTCGGGAGTGATCGCCAACCGCACCTTGCCGCTGCGCCAAATCCTTGTATAAAGCCAGCTTCGCGGCTCTAGCCGGAGGCCGAACGGGAACTCGCTTCGCGGGCAGGATCAAGGGATCCGCTTTCCCAGGTGTCTCCGCCTTCGTTTGTCGGCGCGGGCCTTTCCAAGGCTGGAGGGGCTCGGCGCCGGAGCGGCGCGAGGCGTTAGAGGAAAGGCAAAAGAATGGCTCTTTACGAGCATATCTATTTGGCGCGCCAGGATATTTCCGCCCAACAGGCAGACGCGCTGACGGCGCGTTTCAAGACGGTCATCGAATCCTTCGGCGGCAAAGTCGAAAAGGAGGAATATTGGGGGGTGAAGTCCCTCGCCTACCGGATCAAGAAGAACCGCAAGGCGCATTTCTCCCTCTTGAACATCGATGCGCCGCCGGCCGCGCTCGCCGAAATGGAGCGGCAAATGGGGATCAACGAGGACGTCATCCGTTTCATGACGGTTCGGGTCGAAGCTCTGGAACCAGGCCCATCGGCGATGATGCGCAAGCGCGACGACGACGACCGCGGTGACCGCCATGATCGCGGCGATCGCGGCCGGGGCCCCCGCCCCGAGCGTGGCGAAAGAACCCCTAGGCGTCCGCGCGACGAGACCGCGGCAAGCGAGGAGGCGAGCGTCTGATGACAATCTCCGCCGCGCCCCGCAGACCTTTCTATCGCCGCCGCAAAACCTGCCCGTTTTCCGGGCCGAACGCCCCCAAAATCGATTACAAGGACACCCGTCTCCTCTCGCGCTACATTTCCGAGCGCGGCAAGATCGTTCCGTCGCGAATCACCGCCGTTTCGGCCAAGAAGCAGCGCGAGTTGGCGAAGGCCGTCAAACGCGCCCGCTTTCTCGGGCTTTTGCCCTATGTAATCCGCTAAATATCGCGCCCGCGCGGGATATTTCCCTTGGCGTGGAACTGTTCTAGTATCCATGAGCCGCGAACTAAGGCGATCGCTGGCCCCGCGGCGAGACCGCGCGATTTCTCTGGGACGTTGGGAGACTTTTCTCTCCTTTGGTCTCGAACCGCCTTTCGAGCGGGACAGCAGGACAGGATGAAAAAGCGCCTCTTAAGACATAGTCCGGCCGTCGCCCTTGGGATCGGGGCGGGAATCGCCGCCGCCGTCTTGTTTAGCCTCGCGGTCCGCGCGACCTTTGTCGCCGCCGCTCTCGCTAATTTGTCTCCGCTTCCAATCATGATCGCGACCCTTGGATATGGCGCTTTCGCCGGCGCCGCGGCGGTTGCCTCGGCCACGCTCACCATTGCCGGACTCTTCAATGCGCAGCAGAAATTCGGGAGTCTCGACAACGCCGCGCTTGGCGGTTTGGTTTTCGCTTTCTCCCTTGGCTTGCCGGCCTTTTGGCTAAGCCTCCTCTCAGTGTTGAGCCGGGCGAAGGGAAGTCCGAATTGGGTCGTAACAAGCCGGGTAGGCAGCTTTTTTGCCCGCGAATATGTTCCGCTCGAGCGCATTCTTTCCTATGCCGCCTCCATCTGCGCCACCATCGGGGTAGCGATCGCGGTTTATGTCAGCTCGCTCTATGGTGGTTTCGATGTTGCGCTCGAGAGGTTGAGCGCGGAGGTTACCCCTTTTGTCGAACGGCTGATCAGCCCCAATATGCACCTTCCAAATGATTTCGATGCGCGTCATTTGGCGCGTGTCACAGTTTTGGCGGCGGCGCCGGCGGTGGCGGGTTCCAGCCTTGTCATGCTGATGCTCAATCTTTGGCTCGCGGGACGGGTGACGCAGCTTTCGGCGAAATTCCCGCGCCCGTGGCCCGACATAGCGGGAGAATTGCGGCTGCCGCAGGTCTATCTTTTGGTTTTCGGCGCCGCCGCGCTGACCGGTCCTTATCTTGGCGGGGTCCCCGGCCACATCATCGTCATTGTCGCCGTGACTCTCGGGGTTGCCTTCGCTCTCGACGGGCTCGCCGTGGCGCATTATCTGTCGCGCGGTTCGCCTTTCAGGATTCCTCTCCTCATTCTTATCTATCTCGGCCTTGTCGTCCCCGTGACATGGTTTGTCTTTCTGCTTCTCTTGGTCTTAACCGGTATTGTCGAGACAGCTTTCTCTCTCCGGGATCGCAAGGACAAGACGGCCTCGCCCAAACTTTGACGCAACTCGAAGGACCGCATGATGGAAGTTATTTTGCTCGAACGCATCGCCAAACTCGGTCAAATGGGAGAGACCGTTCGCGTGAAGGATGGCTACGCGCGCAATTTCCTGCTGCCCGGCGGCAAGGCCATGCGCGCGACCGAAGCCAGTAAGAGCCGTTTCGAAAGTCAGCGCGTCCAGCTCGAAACGCGCAATCTCGAATCGCGGAACGAAGCGGCCGGAGTCGCCGAAAAGCTCACCGGACAAATCTTCGTCATCATCCGCCAGGCTGGCGATACGGGCCATCTCTACGGCTCGGTTACGCCGCGCGACATCGCCGCCGCGACCACCGCTGGCGGCTTCAATGCCAACCGTAATCAGATCGTCCTGAAAGCGCCGATCAAATCGCTTGGATTGCACCAAGTCCCAGTGCATTTGCATCCCGAAATCGAAGCCCCGATTACCGTCAATGTCGCCCGCTCCGCCGCGGAAGCCGAGCGGCAGGCCAAAGGGGAAGCAATCAAAGCCGTCGAGGAGGCGACCATGGACGATCTCGGTCTCGAAGTCGGCGCCGCGCTCGCCGATGCGGGCGGAAGCCTCGGCGACCGGTAAGGGATTTTTGCTCTATCGCAAGGCAACGCGGCAACGCCGGCCTCGACCCTACCAAGGTTAGCAAAACCGGCGTCGCCGATGTCGCATTGAATTTGGCCTGGGCGAAGGGCGCGGGAGGGAGTCGTTATCTGCCCCCCGCATAACCAATAACTATTGATCTCCCCCGGGCAAGGGCTCGGCCGCGATCCTGCAGGTGGCTTTGGAAATGCGCCGGACCAACAAGTTTACCCCCTGCAGCTGCGGCGGGTTACCGCAAAAACCGCCGTCCGAGAAACATCCGCGCCGTCTCACGCCGGTTTTTTCGGGGCACCAAGCTTCTGCTTCCGGCCCAAGTGCCAAAGCATGAAAACCGCGGCGAAAAGCACCACGACCATCGAAACATAGATTCCGATGTTTTTGCCAAACCCCTTGCCTACCGAAAACGGGAACTGCGACACATAGGTCTGGCCGTGTGCGTTTTTCACCGTCACGATGCCAATGAATTTGCCGGTCTCGGGAAAGGTGTGCTCGAAGTTCAGCGTGCCCGTCGGATATGTCCTGGGCAGCACATGGGTGATGGTCACGGGGTCGAGAACTTGCGGGCTCCCCAGCTCCGCGTCCGTCAAGAACGGGAGCCCATTCATTGTCGTATGGTTTCCCTCATCCTTAATGATGCGGATTTCGGTCTGCATGTCGCGGAGCTCGGTATTTTGCATATCGAGCACGACAACCGTTTGCCCGGTGTTTGGAATATCGTCGCAAAACTCGTCCCGGGAATTTTGCGGCTGGTATCCGGTGAAGAACATGAGGTCCGGCCCAATCCGCAAAACGCATCTATTATCCTGCATGCCCACCCCGCCATGCGCATGCGCGGCGGAGGCCGACAGAACCATGGCGAGGAGCCAAGCGGCGATTCC
>QHBR01000043.1 GCA_003244015.1 Hyphomicrobiales bacterium
CGATTCTTCGCCGTCCACATGGGTGACCCCCTTTCGAATCAGGCCACCCCCCTTGAATCACAAGTGATTCATAGGATTCAATATCTCTCCGGACAGACACTGAGTGGCATTGGCCCCGTCGCCATTGGTTGCGGCCCTCTATCTCCCCCGATCGGGGACCCGCCACTGATCTTGGCCCCGAAAAACGTCCCCCCAAGCTGATTGTGGAGGATCGGCTTGCATCAGGTTATTTCGCTCTTCATTAGTAACGATCTTCGCGTATTGGGCGACGGTTCCCAGATCAGTCGGCGGCCGGAGCTCCGCGCAAAGCGGAGCCCGACGGCGTCGGTCGAACGGGTCGCGGGATCGATGAACTTTCGTGCGCGCGTGCGCCTCGCGCATCAATTTATATCCGGCAGCTCCGTGACGGCTTGCCACAATCCTGCATGCACGATCAAGGCATCGAGGTGGCGGGTTCACATTTATTGCCGGCGCCAATTGCGCCAATCGTATCCACGAACGCGCCGCCGACTTCCCCAACCGCGGCGCGGCCGGGGAAACTGCTAATCTATCCTATGCCGCCGCCCCGGCTGAGAGAGCGGCGTTTCCCGGCGCGGCATTGTCGACGCCATCCGGAATGAGGCCGATTTCAACATAGCACCAGAGAGCGACAATCAGCTTCCGCGCAAGTGCGATGAGCACGATCCGCCGGATGCGCGGCGATTAGCCCGCGGCGCGCCCATCAAACCATTTGGCAAGAGCGCTCGCCGGTTGATATTTGCGCCACAGCCAGGCGACCTCGAACATGATTGACTGACGCTCCCGGCGCCAAAAATGAAGCGCGGAGGACCAGCCTTCTGAACATGAGCCTTAAGATGATTGCGAAAACGTGCAGCCGTCGGCGTCGCTTATAAAAAACGGCCGCGGTGTACAATCGGGAGATAGATTTGCCCGCACAGACCCATTTGGATTAGGATTGTTAATGCAACCCCATTTCAAAATTGCCATTGGAATTGCAACCGCCGGCCGGCGTGAAATTTTGGCCGGCACCTTGCACGAGCTTTCGGGCCAAACGCGACTGCCCGAGTGCGTCTTCGTCTGCCAAGCGGCAGAAAAAGATTGTGACGCCGAACAGGCAGCGGAGTTGCTTTTTCCGCTTCTCACGGTCTGGAGCCGGCCCGGATTAGCCGCGCAGCGAAACGCCATTCTCGATGCTGCACGGGATTTTGAGATTCTAGTTTTTTTTGATGACGATTTTTTCGCGGCTCCGTCCTACCTTGCCGAACTTGAGTATTGTTTCGCGGCCCAGCCCACAATTGTCGCAATGAGCGGCCAAGTGATTGCAGATGGGGTCACCGGGCCTGGGATAGACGCGGCCGGTGCGCGCGCTGTCCTTGCCTCGTTTGACGGAGCACTTGGTGATCAAACCCTCACGGATTTGTACAATGCCTATGGTTGCAATATGGCCATGCGCCTTGCGCCTGTCTATGTGCATGGGTTGCGTTTCGATGAGAAATTGCCGCTTTATGGCTGGTTAGAAGACGTTGACTTCTCCAGGCAGCTCGCTCCTTACGGCCGCATTGTCAAAAATTGGCGGATGATCGGCGTTCATCTCGGTATCAAGGGCGGGCGCGTCTCAGGGATCCGGTTCGGCTATTCCCAAATCGCCAATCCCCTCTATCTTTGGCGCAAGGGAACCTTCCGCCTCGATCTCGCCTTGCGCCAAATGAGTCGTAACCTGCTCGCTAATTTCGCTAAAGTCATTAGGCCGGAGCCTTGGGCTGACCGGCGCGGACGGGCGCGCGGCAATGTTCTCGGCTTGTTAGATCTTGTTCGCGGGCGCCTGGATCCAACACGAATCCTTGATTTCGATTGAAGTGATTCAATGGCAGATGCGATGATGATGACCATCAATGGCCGATTCGTGAGCCAGCGCGCTACAGGCGTGCAAAGGTACGCACGCGAGATTGTCACGGAGCTCGATAGGCTCCTCCAAGAGAAACGATTCAAGTCTTCTGTATCCGCTAAGCTCGCCATGCCTGCCGGAAGCGAGCTTGACGCCCCCTTGCGTGCCATCCGCTGCGAGCAGATCGCCGGCGGCGGCCCGCTTTGGGATCAGACCGTCCTGCCTTTCTCAACTGAGGGCGTTTTACTAAGCCTATGTAACATTGGACCATTATCGGTTGCCAAACAGATCATTTGCATTCACGATCTCAACGTCTTCATCACCCCGGAGAGCTACAGTCGGGCATTTCGCTCCTACTATCGGTTGATGCTGCCCCTCCTCGCCAAACGCGCTGCGCGCATTGTGACTGTCTCGCAGTTCTCGGCGCACATGTTGACTGGTTTCGGACTCTGCAAGGCTGAAAAGCTGACGGTCATACCCAATGGCCACGAGCATGTTAGGCGCTGGCGGCCAAGCCTTTCGCGTTACGCCTCGATGGAAGCAGGTCAACGCCCTTTCATCTTTATGCTCGGCATTGCGCTGCACAAGAATGTCGGCACACTCCTTGCCATCGCCGAGCAACTCGACACTCTTGGGTTGGACATACTTGTGGCCGGCGCATCCGGCAAATCCTTTTCGACGCTCGATGCGGGTCCAGTTCCGCATAATGTGCGCATTCTTGGATTCATCACGGACGACGACATCGCGGCGCTTTACCAAAATGCGCTGTGCTTTGCTTTTCCGTCGCTGACGGAAGGTTTTGGGCTACCGGCGCTCGAAGCTTTGGCCTTAGGCTGCCCAGTGATCGCCTCCAATGCGGCGAGTCTGCTGGAAGTCTGCGGCGATGCCGCTCTTTACGCCGATCCGGCCTCGCCGCGCGACTGGCTCTGCCAGATCAAACGGCTCCAAGACGGGCTGGACCTTGCCCAAATGCTGCGCGTCAAAGGATTTCGACAAGCCAAACGTTTTTCTTGGGCGAAAAGCGCTGAACTTTATCTCGACCTCGTCACATCGCTCTATGAGCGAGCAGATTGAGCGCCGCCATGCAAGGCTATAATAGATTGCAGCACTCGGAGGAAGCTTTTGTGCATCGGCTGGTTTGCGGCCGGTTCTCGCAGACAAGCCCTTTCGTGTTTGCGCATTCCGGTGAAGATGATCGGCCATTTCCGGCCGAAGGTGATCACCGTCTCCGGTGATCGTGATCATGCCCAGTGTGCGAGTTTCGGCGTGCCGGGCAAGGACGGAGCGGCCAACACCACTGGCGGTTGAGTTGTCTCCCGAAGTTGGGTTTCGGTCAATAAGCAAGGTTGGAGGCGAGCGTCTCGGCAGTCCCCGGAAGGGCCCCACGCGCGGCGCGAAGTGCCCCCACGAGCGACGTAGCGACGCGCGCGGGAGGGAACTGTGGTCCGGTGGAGCAGCTCGCTGGCGCTCATGCGGGGCTCTTTCCTGCTGCGCGACGTCGAAGGCTGTCGCCTTTGAGCTCGACGCGATGAGCTTTGTGGACGATGCGGTCGAGGATGGCATCGTCGAGGGTTGGGTCACCGATGATCTAGTGGTCTGATTCATTTGG
>QHBR01000051.1 GCA_003244015.1 Hyphomicrobiales bacterium
CGCTCCCATTGGTCAAATTCAAAGAGATTCTTTGAATCTGATTTGCTGGCCGCGCGGAAGGGGTATTTTTCGAGATGCCCAGATGTACTCGCTGACGCACCACTCCTGACGCTGAGCCAGGAGGCGGACGACCGGAGCGGCGCCGGAGGGCGCGCTGTTGCCGGTATTCATGTTGTTGTCGTTTCGTCTCATGGACCGAAGTTTTAGCAATTTTCCCCAAGCGCAGCAACCACGACCCATGGCATGTTGTGGCGTCAGAGAAGGAGGAGCCGGGATGATGATCGACCACGTATCCATTGGCGTGCGAGATATCGCAAGAGCCAGGGCGTTCTACGACGCTGTGTTACAGCCAATCGGCTATTCGTGCCTCAGTTCTTCGGAAACCTCGCTCGGGTACGGGAAGGAATCTGTGGGATTCTGGATCAGTGGCAGTACAAGTCCAGTTCCGGCCGATCCGCACTCTGGGCTGCATTTTTGTTTCATAGGCCAGACGCGAAAGAGTGTCGATTCATTTTACAAAGCAGCGATGGCGCACGGCGGCAGCGACAACGGCAAACCGGGGCTGCGCGCAGACTATGGTGCAAGCTACTATGCTGCCTTCGTTATCGATCCCGATGGCTATCGGATCGAGGCCTATTGCGATAAGGCCGCCTGATCGTTCGAACTTGGCCCCGCAGATCCGCGCACCGAAACCAAGAGCGAGCAAAATGGCGTCCATACGCAAGGAAATCTCGACCAAGGCACAACCCGACGACGTCTGGGCCGCCCTGCGAGATATTGGCGCCCTTCACATTCGGCTGATGCCCGGGTTCGTGACCGACACGTGCCTTGAACCAGGTGCGCGTATCGTGACGTTCGACAATGGCATGGTCCTGCGGGAGTTGATCGTGGACGTCAGACGAAGATGAGCGTCGTGTCGTCTGGTCAGCGGTCGGCGGATCGCTTGCGCACCATAATGGGTCAGCACAGGTCTTTTCGGATGCGAGTGGCCTGACCAAGGTCGTGTGGATCGCCGATCTTCCCCGACGAGGCCGCCAGCGCCGTCCGTGCCATGATGGAACAAGGCATGTCGGTCATGAAGCAAACGTTGGATCGTCTCGCGCCCCAATGACAAGAAACCCGCAGCGCGTGACACGCTACCCGGTGTCTGGTTGGGGTCATTAGCAGACATTCAAACCGAGATACTCCCTCGAAACGCCGCGCGGGCACGGCCTCTCAAAACAACCGCAATTGTTCGCCCGGGCGCGCCGGAGACCAGAATAAAACGCGACGCAACGGCACGCGGATTCGCCCAAGCCCAAGCCGTGCCGCCGCCGCTTCGAACCCGCGCCCGATCATCCAGGCATAGGGGCCAGACCCCGTCATCCGCGCGCCAAAGTTCGAATCATAAAGCTTGCCCTCGCGCGACGCACGCACCAAGAACTGGGGAAGCTTTCGCAATTCGGGTCACCGGCAATTTTCGCGTCATCAACCCTAAGGATTTTCGGGTTCTGACGTGAACGGGGAATCCACTGAAAGTGAAAAATGGAGTCGCGACGCAAAAAAGGGCGCCTCATGCGAGACGCCCTTCCACCGTTGCGCCGGGCGTGGGAGGGAGCCGCCCAGCTCGCGGAGTTACGCTGCCCTTGGCGTCGCGAGCGCCGCGTTCGCGCCCTCGGTCCCGATCGGGATTTGGCGCGGTTTCTGCGCCTCGGGGAGTTCACGCGTGAGATCGACGTGGAGCAAGCCGTTTTCAAGGCTCGCGCCGGTCACATGGACGTGATCGGCAAGCTGGAAGCGGCGCTCGAACGAGCGGGCCGCAATTCCCTGATAGAGCACTTCCGGCTTTCCCGTTTCGCTCCCGCCCTCGCGTTCCCGCGAACCCCGAATGGTTAGGGTATTTTCCTTGGTTTCGAGCGAAAGATCGGTTACGGCGAAACCCGCGACCGCCACCGATATCCGGTAGGCATTCTCGCCGGTGCGTTCGATATTATAGGGCGGATAGCCCGGCATGGTTTCGAGCCCAGCGGCCTGATCGATCATGTTGAACAAACGATCGAACCCGATGGTCGAGCGATAAAGCGGAGAAAGATCAAACTGACGCATCTCACGATACCCCTTGCTTGAAGCGAGACGAGGTGTTGCACCAATCACAGTCACCACGCGGCGTTGCCAGCATTATCCACGCTGCCCCGCGCTGCTCGCGCGTCCTGAAGCGGCCCGCGCATCGTTGATGTGGGGAGGGGGTTTGGCCTTGCAAGAGGGGCGAGCCAGAGAAAATTCCGCCGGTAAAGATTTCCGGCGTAAGCGGCCGCCGGCGGTTAAAATCACTTCCGAGGCGAGTCCTGGAGTAGCGAAATTTCACGATGGAACTTTGCACGATCTTGGAAAATCCGGCGCCCCCCGGCGCCGTCGTCTCGGCCGTCGCGGCGCGGGACAATTGGAACCTGCGGGCGGCGCGCTGGAGCTGCGGCGCGGCTTGCGCTGGAACGATCGCGATTTTGCCGGGACGCGCGGAATTCATCGAAAAATATTTTGAAGTCATCGGCGAATTGCTGAGCCGGAACTTCGATGTCGCTATCCTGGATTGGCGCGGGCAAGGCCTCTCTGGCCGGCTCGCGAAGGATCCCCGCAAAGGCCATATTGGCGATTTCCGGGCCTTCGAGCGCGATCTTGACGCCTTTGTGGAACAGGTCCTCGAACCGTTCTGCCGGCCCCCGTGGTTCGCGCTTGGCCATTCCATGGGCGCCACTGTCGCTCTTGCAAAGGCGCGCGCGGGCCGTTCGGTTTTTGCGCGCATGGTGCTGACCGCGCCGATGATCGACATTCATGGGCTGCGCTTGCGGCGCGCCCTGCGGATGTTCGCCCGGGCCCTTGTCATGCTCGGACAGGGCCGCCGTTTCGTGCCCGGCGGCGGCCCAAAGCCCTATATGTTGGAGAACTTCGAGGGCAATCTATTGACGTCCGATTCAAGCCGCCACGCCCGCGCGGCGGCGATCGTCGAGGCGGCGCCCGAGCTTGCCATCGGCGATCCGACGATCGGCTGGATCAATGCCGCCTTCCGCTTCATGCGGCGCTTCGAAGATGTGGCGTACCCGTGCCGGATCTTGACCCCGATTTTGATCGTCGCGGCCGGCTCCGACCGCGTCGTCGATACCGCCGCGACGGAATATTTCGCGAGCCGCCTCAAGGCCGGCAAGTGCCTCACATTGGCAAACGCCCGTCACGAAATCCTGATGGAGCGGGATTCGTTGCGTGAGCTCTTCTGGACCGCTTTCGACACGTTTCTTCCCGGCGAATGCGCGGCCGGGGATAGCGCAGTTATTAATCAGTTCATGGATAACTAGACATTCGCGCGGCGTATCCGAGGGAAGGTTTTTCGGCAGCGAATCAATGCCTCCCAACCACCGAATCTAGGTTCATGGATCACGGCCGCCGGTTAGGGCCGCTCCTTGCGGCGCGAAGCGGCGAAGGCAACGCTGTCTCCCAGGCATCGAAAGCCCGTCGATCTGCTTGACTAGAACGAATAGGAATGCTTACGTGTCATATTGGTTGGATGGTCCGTAGGTCCATGCTGGAGGTTTAGATAGTGTCGTTGCCGCTCGAAGAAAGAGTGTCCGCGTCGGGCGCCGCTGCCCGAGACGGCGATATGCCGGTCCTCTCCGATCCGGAGAGGCAATTTCAGCGAAACTATAACCGGCACACATTTGCGTTTCCACATGGGCTCACGGATCACCCCCTGTTCGAGCTTTCAAGCTTGGTCGAGCTGGCGCGGCGGCCATTCCACCATGAGGCCTATTGGTCGAATGGCAAGGTCGATGCGAACGATCCGTGGGAGATCAACCGGGACGCCCGGTTGTCGCTCGTCGATACGATCGCCAATATCGGCGACAATAATTCCTTGGTGATCCTGAAGCACGTCGAGCAGGATCCTGTCTATGGGCCCGTGCTCCAGGAGATTTTGGCGCGGGTTGTCGCATTCTCGGGCGAACAAATGCGTCAAGAGGTGCTGGTGGGGGAGGTGCTGATTTTGATCGCCTCTCCCAACCGTCTTACTTCCTATCATATGGACGCGGAATGCAACTTCCTCGTGCAGGTCGCCGGAAGCAAGACGTTTTTTGTATACGATCACACCGATCCGACCCTGGTCTCGGACGAGGAGCGCGAGCAGTATCAAATAGGTAACCATAACAGCATTGTCTACCAGGAAAGCCGGCAATGCGAGGCTACCGCTTATGAGTTGCACGCCGGATATGGCGTGCATGTCCCCGTTTTCGCGCCGCATTGGGCGCGCAACCACGACAACGTTTCCGTTGCCTTGAGCGTCAACTATGAACTGCGCCCGATGGCTCGCCGAAAAACGAATATACCGGGTGAACAGCTTGCTGCGCAAATTGGGGGCCGCCCCGACAGCGCCAGGCATTTCTCCCTGGCGCGACCGCTTAAAGCTCGCCGCCGCGAAAGGCCTTTATGCCGCCCACGGGCTCATTCGGCGCAAGCCGACATATCCGGTTTGGACGCCTCCGTGAGCAGGTTTTCTGTGGGCGAGTAGCGGCGTACCCTATCAGTCGCCGGCAATCGTCGCTCTCGGCAGGTAAGACGGTTGGATGAGATGGTGAATTATATTTCCAGGATGAATTATTATGCCCGATTAATGGTGCTTAATTTTGCATGGTGAATGTTGTCCTGATCACATCGGACAATAGCATTGCAGGCGGCGATGTCATCAACAATTCGACGTCTTCGAGTAAAACAAATCAAGTTTACAGTTCGCCGCCTGGGCGCGGTTGAAGCGCTGCCAGGTGGCAATCGTCTGATGCGACGCATGGCGACTTGGCCAATCACCGCGGCGATTTTGAACGCCATGTTAGGGTATCATCGCGTTTTCAATAGCTTGCCGGAAGCTGCCGCCGCAGCGCGGCCCTACGCGGAAGGGGGTCATGAGGATCCGGAGTACCCAAAGCTGCACATGTCACTAGCGGAGGTCCCAAGACCTAGCGATTATGCCGCGCTGTTTCACATGCGAGGTCTGATAGATGACCGCGCCAAGATTTTTGATTTTGGGGGAAGTCTTGGAAATCTGTTTTACCTGTACGATCGGTATTTAAACCTTCCTCCGGATTGCATCTGGCTGGTATTTGAGTTGCCCGCATGGGTGGAATTAGGACGAAATGTAGCCACAAATCGCGGCGAAAATCGTCTTCAATTTACGAGAAAATGGCAGGATGCGGCCGGGGTGGAACTCTTAATTGCATCCGGCGCTCTCCATTACTTTGACACACCTCTTTCCCAGATGGTGTCCGAGCTTCCGGAAAAACCGTCGCACATCCTTATAAACCGCACACCTCTGATCGACGGACCGACGAAGGCGACCGTTCAGGACGGTGGGACGCACAGGGTCGCATGCGTCCTCTATAACAGGGCGGAATTCGTAACCGCCTTCGAGGCGATTGGTTATGAGGTCGTTGACAGCTGGAAAGCGTGGGAACTTTCCCTAAAAATCGTCGGGAAGCCAGAGTTTTCGGCGCTTCCATATTCCGGCTTTTTCTTCCGGCTGAAGGGGCAGGCCCCAAAACGCGGGGGAATAAAGACTGACCCCGCCGCAGGCGCAAACGATAAGGCGTTCGAGGCCGGCTGAAAACGTTGCCTTCAAGGTTTCGCGGCAGCTCCCATATGGATCGGAATTGCAATTTTCTCAAGCAGGCGGTTGGAAACAAGACGCTTTGGGTATATGATCACGCCGTCTCTGGCCTTGCAGGAGCCACGCGAGGTCCGGAGCATGGGTTGGGATATGCACGCCCACAGCGCGAACTGACCGGCAGGGTTTGCGCGTGGGCGCTGCCGGCAGCCAAGATCGAGGTTTTTCAACGATGTATTTCTCAAATCGGATCGAGCAGGAAAAAGAAGGCATGCGGGTCATCGGACTCGATAATGCGAGCATCTGGAAACAGCTTAATCGCACTCCTTACCTTTTTCACCATACTCTGGCGAACCATCCCTTGTTCGATATCCCCCGGCTGCTGAAACTGGCCAAGGGAGTGATCGACAGAGGCGATGCAACAAAATTCGCGCTCAGCGTTGAGGGGGACGCGAAATTCAACAGCGCTCCGCTGCAAGACAGATTGCTCCAAGCCATACGCCGCGTCGATGAGGGTGGGATTCGGTTCAAGCTATCTAGCCTTGAGGAATTGGACCAGGATTATGACCACATCCTCCGCAAGACGATTGGCGAGGTTGAAGACCTGACGGGGCTGCCCTTGCGGCACGAGATTGGCTTGTCGGGGATCACGGTTTTCGTAGCGTCTCCCAACATGGTGACACCCTATCATTTCGATAATGATACGAATTTCCTTTTTCAGATTCGAGGCGAAAAGGATTATCGTATTTTCGATCCTCAGAACCGCTTCGTGCTTACCGAGAATGAAATCGAGCGATTCTACGCCGGGAATCCCATGGCCGGAATCTATCGCGAGGAGGTTGTGGAGTCGGGCAGCACGCTGTTTCATCTGACTCCTGGAACAGCCGTCCACCACCCGCCCTTGGCGCCTCACATGGTGACGAACGGGAACAACGTCTCCGTGAGCGTCAGCATGTGGTTCGCGCTCTCCCCCGTGGTATACAGGGCGAGAATTTACCAGGCGAATTACTGTCTCCGCCGCCTCGGATTTAAGCCGCTGCCACCTGGCAAATCGCGGTTTAGGGACAAACTGAAAAACCGGACCTTCGAAATGCTTGCGAAGTCGAATCCGGCAAGTCACGAAGAGCTACTGTATTCGGGCATGAACAGGCTCAAGGCGCCTTTCAATCTCGCCAATCGGATGATCCGGAGGACGAAGAGCCCTTGATGCAGCAACGTCAAGTTGTTAGAGTAGGGCTCAGCCATCCCCGCATTTCCCGGTTGAGCGTGCCGGATAACAAAAGCATCTGGCAATGCACGGGGAGTTCCTGAAAAGAAACAAAATAGGCCTGTCTCGCTTAGCATTCCGCCGCGCGTCATGTGGTTGCCGCGAGCCCGCCGCTCATGCGGAATCCAAGACCGCTCGTGTTCACCGCATGTGGCGGAGGTGGCCAGGCGCTCCACATTACAACAAGCGCTCGCGCCGGGATTGTCCGAGTCACCGTATTCACACCGGTATCGCCGAAATCGCGCGCGAAAGGAAGTTCAAGCTCCTTTCATTTGCCGAGGCCAGGACGTTCAGGAGGCAGTATTTTGGCCGGACCGCGCGGTCGCGTCGCAAGACGGCATGCCGGGGCGGCATTTCCTGTACCGCCGGACCGGATGGGCGCCGCGCGATGACCGAAGCCGCGGCGGGGGCGCTCGTCCTGTTTTCCGGCGGCCAGGATTCGACGACCTGTCTTGCGTTAGCACTCGATCGATATGCGCGGGTCGAGACGATTGGATTCGATTACGGCCAAAGGCATCGCGTCGAGCTCAGCCAGCGCGCCGCGATCCGCGAATCGCTTCGCCAAAATTTTCCCGCCTGGCGCGAGCGCCTCGGCGAGGACCATCTATTCCGCGTCGAGGCTTTGGCGGAAATCTCCACAACGGCAATGACCCACGATGTCGAGATCACCACCGGCGCGCGTGGCTTGCCGAATACCTTCGTGCCCGGCCGCAACCTCGTGTTTTTGACCCTGGCGGCGGCGCTCGCCTACCGGCGCGGCTTCAAGCATATTGTCGGCGGCATGTGCGAAACGGATTTTTCCGGCTATCCGGATTGCCGCGACGATACCGTGAAAGCCATGCAACTCGCCGTGAATCTCGGCATGGATAGCCGTTTTGTTCTTGAAACCCCTTTGATGTGGCTCGACAAGGCCGCAACCTGGCGCCTCGCGGAAACGCTAGGCGGAACCGCGCTCGTCGATCTAATCGTAGACTCGACGCATAGCTGCTACCTCGGCGAGCGCGCGATAAGGCACGATTGGGGCCATGGCTGCGGTTCGTGTCCCGCCTGCCGGCTTCGCGCCGAAGGCTGGCGGAAATATATTGCCTCGCCAGGGAAACAGGGGCCGGCTTGACGTCGACCGGCACTTGACGGCCCTGCGGCGGGCGGAAAGCAATTGACGCTCCGATTCGTCTGTCGTTTTGAACGTGATCGGATTTACTTAACCTAGATCGTGTTCAATGTAAGATATCGCCGTCACCCGCATCTTTCAGAGGCAAGGGCCCTTCGCAATGAAAATGAAATCCGCGCTCGCACTGGTTATCCTCTCGCTGTTCATGACAAGCCCCGCTCTCAGCCAATCCGATCCGCGGTCACAGCAGCAGTTGGCATGTGAGGACGACGCTTACCGTCTCTGCCCTGATGAGATTCCTGACGAGGCGCGGGTAGCCAGTTGCATGGCGCGCCAGAAATCCAAGCTCAGCCCAGGGTGCCGCGCGATGTTCGCGCCATCGCCTCGCCATCGCGCCGGGCGCTGAGCCGGCCGTCTGTTTCCGGTCACGCCGCCTCCGCCAAGGCCGTGAGCGCCGCGCAAACGTCATCGACGACGCGCTCGACAAGATCGAGTTTGTCGCCTTCGCCCATGACCCTGATGACGGGTTCGGTGCCGGATGCGCGCACGACGAGGCGGCCGCCTTTGCCGAGCTTCTCGCGGCCATCCTCGATGGCGCGCGCGACACCCGCATCCGCCAAAGGCCGTCCGGCCTTGAATCGCACATTCCGCAATAGTTGTGGCACCGGATCGAACCGGCGGCAGACTTGGCTCACCGGTTTGTCCTGCTGCTTGACAATTGCCATGACTTGCAAGGCGGCAACGAGTCCATCGCCGGTCGTGCAATGATCCAAGAGGATAATATGGCCGGATTGCTCGCCGCCGAGATTAAAACCTTGCTGCCGCATGTGTTCGAGCACATAGCGATCGCCGACCGCTGTGCGCGCGAGGGACAGCCCGTGCCCTTCGAGATAGCGTTCGAGGCCGAGGTTCGACATGATCGTCGCGACAATGCCCGGCCGCGACAATCTTCCGTCATCGTTCCAGCTCTGCGCGATCGCGGCCATCAATTGGTCGCCATCGACAAGTTTCCCGGCCTCGTCGACGATAAGCACGCGGTCGGCGTCCCCGTCGAGCGCGATACCGATATCCGCCCGCACTTCGCGGACTTTCTTGACGAGCGCTTCTGGAGCGGTGGAACCGACATCCCGATTGATGTTGAAACCGTCCGGCTCGACGCCGATCGACACGACGTCGGCGCCCAATTCCCACAAGGCTTCGGGGGCGACCTTGTAGGCGGCGCCATTGGCGCAATCGACGACGATTCGCAAACCATCGAACGTAAGATTGCGTTTCAGGGTACGTTTGGCGAATTCGATGTAGCGGGCGCGATCGCCTTCGACCCGCATGGCGCGGCCAATGTCGGCGGGTTTCGATAATTTGAGCAAGGACGGCTGATCGAGCACCGCCTCAATTTTCGCTTCGATCGCGTCCGGCAATTTAAATCCGTCCGGGCCGAACAACTTGATGCCATTGTCTTCGTAACGATTGTGCGAGGCCGAAATCATGACGCCGACATCCGCCCGCATCGAACGGGTGAGCAGGGCAACGGCGGGCGTCGGCACCGGCCCGAGCAACAGCACGTCGATGCCGACCGAGGTGAACCCCGCGACCAAGGCATTTTCGATCATATAGCCGGAAAGCCTTGTGTCCTTGCCGATCACCGCCCGATGGCGATATTCGCCGCGTTGAAACATGACCCCAGTCGCCTGGGCGACTTTCATGGCGAGCTCGGGCGTGATCGCGGCATTGGCGATGCCCCTAATGCCATCCGTTCCAAAATATTTCTGTGCCATCGGTGGTATCCAGCTTGCCGGCTCCTAGGGTCCGGACTCAATTAA
>QHBR01000350.1 GCA_003244015.1 Hyphomicrobiales bacterium
CGTTTCCACACGGTCTGCAAGAAAAACGCACCAAGGTCGTCGATAACCGCTCGACGGATGATACGGCAGACATCATCACGGCGTGGGTGAGCGCTGATCCCGTGCAATCGCGCTATCAGAGCTGCGCGCGACGCCATGTCACCACCCACTGATCACTCCCTGGGCCGCCGGCGAATAGTTCGGGTTGAGTTGACGGGAACAGGCGGCGCCGACGATGTCGGTCGGCGTCAGGGCGAGCGGCGCTACTAGACCTACTAGATGTTGAAAGATCGGGCAACCCGCGCGGGCGGGCTGCCACAGCCGCCTTTTCTTTCCGACCTCGAAGGGCGGCAGCGTCTCTTGAACGCTTTCAGAAGTGGTCTCCAAAGCCACAACCACAACGACTATAGGCATAACCTGCGCCCCACCCTTGATAACCTGTACAGCCACATCTGAACGAGTTCCGACATGTGCCATAACCATTTACGATAGGTAACGGCTCCTCGGCTGCGGGTTCGCTTCGAGCTTCAAGCACCTCGGATCTTCGAACTGGTCTTTCAAGCACCTCATCCATCCACATTCTTTCGGTTTCCCTTACAGCCCCGTCAAGCACGTCGGAATCCTGCTGCGGTTGTTGGCGGTGGAAAAATTGGGGCGCGTCGCAGCAGCCGATGTCAATCATATTCGCGGCGAGACTATCGTCTCCCGCGCCCGGCAAATCAAGGCAAACAACCAAACTAACAACGGGCCCGCGGCTCAATCCTGGACTGGATCATTGGTATTCGCCTCTTCGCCGCCGTGCGGCCCGGCGACCCCCGTTTCCGCCTTGCCACCGCGTCTGCGGCTGGGACGCGGATGAAAGCCGTTGGCCGCATCGTTCGCCTCTGGCGGACCGGCGAGCAAGGGGGAAAGGGCCTCAACGGGCGGCGCGGCGTCATGGGCTTCGGGCGGGACGCGAACCGGGGCAGTGATGAACGCCGGAAGGCCGTTGCCTTCGATGTCGGCCTCGGCCATTTGGGGTTCGGCGCGCGGATCGGCCCGAATCGAGCCTTCATTGCGATAATCGCGCGGACTCCGTCCACGGTTGCCGCGACTCTCCTGATCGCGGCCGCGCCCATTGCGTTCTTGATAGGGCCGCTGCTCCTGATAAGGTTTTTCCGGGTAGGTTTGATATTTCCTATCCCGATAATTCCTGTCTTGAAAAGGGCGCTCCGGCCGCGGAGCACGCTCCGGCCGGGTGAAATCCTGGTTGTCCCCATTGCCGTGGAAAGACCGCTCCGCACCGGGCTGCGCGGGGCCATGCTGCGGTTGCGGCAGGAGGCTTGGCTGCGGCGGCGGGGCAAGGCGCTCGGCAGGGGAAGCGAATCGGTCAGGCATGCCGCCGAAATCGCTGTCGCCATCGGCCTCTTCCACGTTGGCTTCGCCGGACTGACCCTGATAGGCGCCGGGTCCTTGTTGTTGGGCTTGCTGCGCCGCCGCGATCAGCCGGAAATAATGTTCGGCATGCTGAAGATAGCTCTCCGCCATGACCGGATCGCCAGAAGTTTGCGCGTCGCGCGCCAACTGGAGGTATTTTTCGCCGATGTGGTGGGCCGTTCCACGAATTTTCACATCGGGGCCGCTCGACTCATAGGACCTCGTCAGAGGATTCGGTCCCTTGCGATTGTTGGGGCGGCCGTGCATCCGTTTGTTATTCTGTCCTGGTCTCATCGATGATCCTTGGGTGGCATCGTAATTGCGCTTCGCGCGCAAGCCGGACCGGCGTGCGTTCACGGTCCCTACCGAACCCCTTATTTTCAAAGCACAATTTTCAAAGCACGTAGACGCGAGCGGATATAAGGCTCCCGCCCGTGACGGCTGTGCTCACGGAACCGCCGTGGCACCCATCTTCGACCCTTGATGATAGAGTCTCAGAATCTGGGACATTGATCCCGGTTGCGCCGGGCATCGCGGCATAGCTCGAAGCGGAGATCGTCTTGTTGTCAGCGCACCCGGCTTTTCGTTCGGACGTTCGCGCGGACCGAGGAACTCAACGCCAATCGCAACCATGCAACATGAGCGAAAACTAATCCTTGGAAAGAGAACCTAGTCGCTTTCTCGGCAAACGCCAAGAGGTTTTGCGAAAATATATCTCTTGCGATGTTTAGCGTGACCAATTTGTCACGCCAGGGCTCACTGGCCCGGACACGCCAAAACCACACGCCGGCATCCGTCGAGGTCAAGTCTAACCTTGACCGGCGCGCTGAATTCGCCGGTCAAGAGCGATTCGACGGCCTCATGCTGGCCTGCCCCCACTTCCAGCGCGATCAAACCGCCTAGCGCGAGCAAATCCCGCGAAGCCGGGATGATTTCGCGATAGGCCGCCAAACCGTCTTCGCCGCCATCCAGAGCCAAACGCGGATCGTGATCGCGAACCTCCGGTGCTAGGCGGGCGATTTCGCCGCGCAAGACATAGGGAGGATTGGAAACGACCACATCGAAAGGACCGCGCAAGGCACGAGTCCAATCGCAGCAAACGATGGGCCCGCGTCGCGCGAGCCCCAAGGCGGCGAGATTGTCGCGCGCGATCACGCAGGCGCCAGGCGAAATATCGACGCCGGCGCCGAAAGATCCTGGCAGGCTCTGCAATAGCGAGCATAGGATTGCCCCGGACCCCGTCCCAAGGTCGAGAATCCGCCAGTTTTCGCGCGGCGACCGGGCCACGTGGTCGAGCACCGCCTCAATGAGCGTCTCAGTGGCGCGACGCGGATCGAGAACGGCGGGGCCAATCTTAAAACGCGCCCGCCAAAAATCCCGATGGCCGATGATTCGCGACACCGGCTCGCGCTTCAATCGCCGCGCCGCGAAAGATGCAACCAGTGCGGCGCCAAGACCAAGCGGACAATCTGGGTTGGAAACGAGATCCGCGTGATCGATACCGAGCGCCGCGCAGAGAAGCACGCGGGCATCGATTTGCGCCGGCTCTATGCCGCCTTTCGCCAAAGCCCGCACGAGCGACCGCCGCGCCGCGCCGCGCGCCATCGCCGGTTCGAAATCGGGCGGCTGCGTTATCGCAAACTCTTCCCTCACGGCGCGGGCTGGCTTGCGGCATCGAGCAGAATCCTGGTCAGCCGCGCGGCGAAATGCGGCGCGTCGGCCGGCTTTTCACCCTCCATCAGCCGCGCCTCGTCGAAAAGGAGCCAGACGATATCCTCGAATTTTCCCTTGTCCGGCGCGCCAATTCGCGCGGCCAGGGCGCGAATCAGCGGATGCGCAGGATTGATTTCGAGCACCGGCTTCGACGCCGGGCCGAGGCGGCCGCTTTCGGCGAGTATCCGTTCGAGACGGCGGTCCGGCCCGCGATCGGAGGCGACGAGGCAAGCGGGGCTCGACGACAGCCTGTCGGAAACGCGGACAGCCTCGACCGCCTCGCCCAAAACCTGTTTCATGAGCGCGTAAAGGGTCGCGAGACCGGCCACCGGGGGTGCCTCTTCAGCCGCGCCAGCGTCCAGATTCTCCTTGAGCGGAATTGAGTTTATATCGGCCGCGCCCTGGGTCACCGACTTGAATGGCTTGCCGTCGAAGCCGACCGCTGTCGCCACCCAGAAGGCATCGACCGGATCCGGCAACAGCAAAACTTCGATGCCTCTCGCACGGAAACCTTCAAGCTGCGGACTAGCGGACAGACGGGCCAGATCCTCGCCGAGAAGATAATAGATCGCCGTCTGGTTCGTTTGCAGGCCTTCCATGTAGTCCTTGAGGCCGCGGCCGCCAGCCGAATGCGCCGAGGTCGCAAAGCGCGCTAAGCCGAACAAGGCGTCGCGTTTTTCGGGGTCCTCATAAAGCCCTTCCTTCAGGACGCTCCCAAAGTGCTCCCATATCTTCGCGAATTTTTCCTTGTCGCTTTCGGCAAGCTTGGTCAGTTCCTGAAGGACGCGGTTCGTCACGGCTTTCTTGATGGAGGCGAAGACCGGGCTTTCCTGAATTGTTTCACGTGAAACGTTCAGCGGAAGATCGGCCGAATCGATCACCAGACGCACAAAGCGCAGCCATCTCGGCACAATTTCGGCGTCTTCCTTGATCAGCACATGACGGACATAGAGCTTGGCCCGGCCCGGACGCGAGGAATCGAACAGATCGAACGGCCGCGATCCCGGCACAAACGCCAAAACCGTGTAATCGTGGCGCCCTTCCGCGTGCCAGTGCATCGTCAATGCAGGTTCGTCGAAGACACCGCCAAGGCTTTGATAAAAATTGGTATATTCGTCCAGATTGATCGCCGCCTTCGGCTTTGTCCAAAGCGCCACGCCGTCGGTTAAGCGGCGTGCTCCCTTCTCTTCGACAAGCTCTATCGGCACCGCAAGCGCGCTCGAATGTTCGTGCACGAGTCGCTCAATCCGGCCTGGCTCAAGGTAATTCTTGGATTCCTCATTCAAATGGAGAACGACCCGCGTGCCCTGGACCGGGGCCTCGCCTTGGGCCGGCGGCTGGATCGAAAAAGTGCCTCTCCCATCCGAACTCCAATGGAAGGCTTCCGTCGCACCCGCGCGGCGCGTAAAAACATCGACGCGGTCCGCGACCATGAAGGCCGAATAAAATCCGATCCCGAACTGGCCGATCAGTTCAAGTTTTTCGCGCGCATCCGCGCCCCACGCCTCTTCGGCGCCGTTGCCGAACCGGTCCAGAAAGGCGCGGGTTCCGGAACGCGCGATGGTGCCAAGATGATCGGTGAGGTCTTGCTGCGACATGCCGATCCCATTGTCCTCGAATGCAAGGGTTTGGGCGTCCTTGTCGATCGAAATCCGGACCGCGAACGGCGAAAATGCAAGCGCGGAATCGGCGAGCGCCACGTAACGCAATTGCTCGCAGGCGTCGGCGGCATTGGAAAGGAGCTCGCGCAGAAAGATATCCCGATCGGAATAGACCGAATGCACCATCAGGTGCAGCAATTTGGCGACATCAGCTTGAAAAGCTTGGCTTTGGCCCGCTGCGTCCGGCATTGTCACACGACCTCCTTTCCGGTTTCGATCAAGTTTCGCGAATTTGGCGGCCTTTCGCCCCCTCGCAGCGCGGATATTGCCTTTGAACCCGGCGGATGCAAGGCCTTCGCGCTATCCGTATTCGCTTGCTGGTCTTTCGCGAGGGCAAAATGCTGCTGAGACCAGGCGTCGAGGCGGCGTGTCGCAAATCCGTCAAAAGAACGCTTGCCGTCCCGGCGACTTCAACCGACGATAAAGGTTGAGATAAAGCTTGGAGGCCACAGTCATGAGCGACACGGAGCCGGCCGAAGATAATCGCGCGGCAAACCTCGCTTGGAAGCGCATGGAGGGCCTCGCTCCTCCAATCGCCGCGATAGCTGCGGCTCAGACGGGCATGGCGGTTATTTCGTTTGACCGGGACGAATTGCGCGAAATTTTCAGTCTCTATGGCCGCAAGGTCGCCGGCGGCGAATGGCGCGACTACGGGATCAACTTTACCCCCCAAAAGGCGGTTTTTTCGGTTTACCGGCGCGCGTGCGAACTTGCGCTCTACCGGATCGAGAAGAATCCGAGGCTGGCGCGAAAGCAGGCGCCTATTCGGTGGTCGCGGCGACCGGCCTCGTTTTGAACGCGCCCACGACCTTCGCCTCGATATTGCCGCGCTGGACACAAGGCGGAAGCTGGTTTCGGAGTGAACCGGCGGCGATGTCTCCTTTGCCTGGCATCGCTCCAACCTCGGCGATCTACGACATCAAGCGCCGGGCGCGGACGATGGCGCTCAAAGTCGCAAAAGCCGGGCGGGATGGCCTTGGATTCCGCAGATCGTCATGGCGCGCGTAGAGGCTCGAAATCTTGTTGTCAAACCACGCGAACCGCGACCGGCCTCCGCCTCCCGCCGGCGCGCGGCAACGAATCGATGACGCGCGGGAATGCGAATCCCACGCGCAGCCAGGAATTTGACGGGATGGCTGAGGGCTAGCTCGGTTTGAAAGGAAACCCAATGCGGACGAAAACCGCGGCCGTCATACGGCATGTTCATTTCGAAGATCTTGGCACCTTCGAGGAGCCCCTCTCGCGCGCGGGCTATGATTTCCGATATTTCGACGCCGGTGTTCATGGCCTCCCGGCGCGCGATCCGGCCGCAACCGGTCTTCTCATCGTGCTCGGTGCGCCGATTGGCGTTTACGAGGAAGACAAATATCCGTTTCTTCGCGACGAAATCGATCTTCTCAAGGTCCGCCTCAGTGCCGGCCGGCCTACTTTCGGCATCTGCCTTGGCGCCCAGCTCGTCGCCCGCGCGCTCGGCGCAAGAGTCTATCCGTCCGGTATCAAGGAGATCGGCTGGGGTCCGGTCGATCTGACGGATGCGGCCAGCACCACGCCGCTTCGGCATCTGGCGCGAACGCCGGTGCTGCATTGGCACGGCGACACCTTCGATCTGCCGCAGGGCGCCGTCCATCTCGCCTCGACCGCGATGTGCCGCAACCAGGCCTTTTCCTCGGGTTCCAACATTCTTTGCGTGCAGTTCCATCCCGAGGTCCTGCCAACTGCCGGGATCGAGCGATGGCTCGTCGGCCACGCGGCGGAACTTGGCTCGGCCGGCATCGATCCACGCCAATTGCGTGAAGGCGCCAAGGCCGCCGGACCCTCATTGCCCGCCAAGGCGCGTAAAATGTTCGAAGAATGGCTGGATGGGCTGCGGCCATGATCGCGCAGGAGGCGGCACTCGGCCGCCGTCTCCGGCGTCTATGGCGTTCTCGAGGAAACGGAGCGGCGGCATTCCTATGAGCTGGGCCCCGTCGCTTCGGCCGCCGCGCCTGTTGCGCCCTAATCGTCTCTTCGCGCCGTCCGTTATCCCGCCAAGCGCGGATGCTGCGCACCGGCCGACAGCTCCCGCCGCATCCCCTTGACGCCAGTGACCATGCTCAAGCGAAGCCCTCAATAGGGATAGGCAGGGGTCTCGAACTCGAAGATGGGCTGTGGGCGACCGGAAACTTCGAGCGGTTGCGGCAGCCGGTCGTTGCCGAACTGCGACTTCAAGTAATACTGATCCGGCGTCCGGTTGAAGATCGTATTGGCCGTCACGTAGTTCGACATGCTGCCCACCGGAACGGCCGGTCCGGGATCGAGGAAGCTGCGCCGGTTGACGGTGAGCGGCGGACGTTCCTCATAGTACTTCGCCGCCACTCGCGTGCGATGGCGGTGCTGCGTGGTTTGCGCGTTGGCGGCGGCTGTGAACGCGGTCAAGGCGGCGGCGGCCAGAACGATCGATATCTTATTGTGAAACATTTCGAAACTCCTAGGGTTCCTTAGCCTAAACGCAATGACCCAGGTTTGGTTGCACCGCGTGCATTGTTGGCTCTATTTAAGTTGAGTTTACCTTAAACCGGTTTACCCAAAGCAGCGGTAACCGAGGATATCGCCATGGGATATGAATACGCCGATCGAGCGCAAGTTCTCGATCCCGAACCGCCAGATGTCCACATAGGCAATTATCGATTCAATCGTGAACTTTTGGTGCGGCAGAGGCTTGTTCAAGTCCGCGGCCAGATCGGGAACCAGCGGGCGCACCGCAGGGCCGGCGCAAGAGTTCGCCCGGGGGGCGCCGCGATAGGAACAGCGGGTCTAGGCTTAGACGATTTCGCGGGCGAGAGCGAAGGCGTCACGGAAATCGATCGCGAGGTGGGTGGTTGAAGTCGCTAAGCGCCGGAACAATCCCGATTCCGTCTTGTATTTCACATCGCCGATGGCAAGTGGCCCAATTCCGAGAATGCCCCCCGGCAGTTCGACACCATTGTCCATGAGCTGGAGACCCTCAATTCCCGCCGGCTGTACCGCATTGACGTCCGCCGCGACGATGAGCGATTTAGCCGAGGCGAGCGTCGGTGCCGACAAGACTTGCACGCCTGCGGCCGCCGCGCAAAACACGATCTCGGCGCCAACCAGCACCTCCAACAGCTTCGCCGGCGCGCTTGCATCGACAGCGCGCACGGCAACGCCAAACCTCTTCTTGATGTCGTTAGCCTTGGCCTGAACGCGTTCGCGTCCATCATGGCCGGCGAGCGTCACATCGGCGCCTTCCAGCGCGGCGATGACACCGGAGGCGTACCCGACGACACCAGTCGCTCCGAAGATCAGGATCTTCATATCGGCGAGTGTCCGGCCTTTTTTTTGCTTCAGTATTTTCTCCACGCAGGCCACCATCGCGGCAGCCGATGTGAACGACCCGGCTGGATCGGCGAACGAGGAAATCTCGAACGGCTTCAAAAGGGTCGCCTTTAGCCGCTCCATCATGTCGAGAGCGAGGCCGGCATCCTTTCCACCGAAGAAAATGCATGTACGCGCCGCGTCTCGCGGGGAACGCGAAAACATGGCATCCTGAATCAATGGCGTGATTTCGTCGAGTGTGACGCTCCCATACGATGTGACTGAATCGAAACCGGCGTCGAGCGCCATATTCACGTCGAAAGGGCTCATGTGCTTCAACGAACTGAACATGTGCAAAATGTTTTTGGCCACGGATTTTTTCCTTTTTAAAGGACATCCACCGGATGCCCGGCCCTGTTGCGACTGAGCTTTCCCCTTTCGGCGGATTTTGGCAATGCCAAACCTCCGGATTTCGTTGATATCCAGACGCATCTCTCGCTTGGTTTTGGATCGAACGAAAAGCAATCGAGCGCTTCACGTCGAAAGGGCCGCCGGTGGTGGCCGCGGTTCCGCGATCAGCCGCTGGATGTTGGCCAACAGATTTCGCGAGATGGCAACTTCGCCCGGCTCACCCGTTGCGGCTTTCTCCAACATCGCCTATGCAATGAGCCGCTGATGCAGCGGGCCGCTTGCCGCAAATATAACGCGATTTGTGAATGGAGCAGAAGATGGGTTTCAAGCTTTCCGTTGTTGGCGCAACCGGAAACGTCGGGCGCGAAATGCTCGATATTCTCGCCGAGCGCCGGTTTCCCGCCGATGAGGTCGTGGCGCTTGCGTCGCCCCGCTCGATCGGCACGGAGGTCTCTTTCGGCGACAAGATTTTGAAATGCAAATCCCTCGAAAACTTCGATTTCAGCGGAATCGATATCTGCCTAATGTCGGCGGGCGGCAATGTCTCGAAGGAATGGGCGCCGAAAATCGCGGGCCAAGGCTGCGTCGTCATCGATAATTCCTCCGCCTGGCGCTACGATTCCGACGTGCCACTGATCGTGCCGGAGGTGAACGCCGAAGCGATCGCAGGTTTCGCCAAGCGCAACATTATTGCAAATCCGAATTGTTCGACGGCCCAGCTCGTGGTCGCCTTGAAACCGCTGCATGACAAGGCTAAGATTATACGGGTTGTTGTGGCGACCTATCAATCGGTGTCCGGCGCCGGCAAGGAAGCCATGGACGAGCTTTTTGCCCAGACCCGCGCGGTTTTCGTGTCGGATCCGGTCCAGTCGAAAAAATTTCCGAAGCGCATCGCCTTCAATGTCATTCCCCATGGCGGGGACTTCATGGAGGACGGCTACACGACCGAAGAATGGAAGATGATGGCGGAGACGAAAAAGATCCTCGACCCCAAGATCAAGCTCACCGCGACCTGCGTGCGCGTGCCGGTCTTCATCGGCCATGCGGAAGCGGTCAACATCGAGTTCGTCCATCCAATCAGCGCCGATGACGCGCGGGAAATATTGCGGGAAGCCCCCGGCTGTCTGGTGATCGACAAGCGCGAGCCCGGCGGTTATATCACGCCGCATGAAGCGGCGGGCGAGGACGCGACCTACATCTCCCGAATCCGCGAGGACGCGACGGTCGAAAACGGTCTCTCGCTTTGGTGCGTCGCCGACAATCTGCGCAAGGGCGCGGCGCTGAACGCGGTTCAGATCGCCGAGGTTTTGGTCAATCGCAAATTGATCGCGCCGAAGAAAAAAGCCGCGTGAGGGTCTTTAGTTCGGGATAATACTGTGTAGCCGCAGCGCTACGGACGGGTCACCGTGCTGTACTCGTGCACCTGGCAGCCGTAATTCTCTTATCGGTGCCACGCGCACAATGAAAATAGGGGCGTGCTAAAATGTCAGACATGCCGAAGGGGGCGCAGAAGCCGGCGAAGTGGTTCAACTTATGGGAGGGCTCCCAGCAACTGCGGTGCAAGCGCTCTATCACGCCGCGACAGGGAAAACCGAAAACCTAACAAAGCAGCTATCAAAAGATTTCATTGTTCGGAAAAATGATCTTGACCAGCTTTATTTTAAAATTCAGCAGCAGTTAGAGCACTTTGAGAAGGTAGCTGGACCTACTGTCACGATAAACGTTCGGTTTCATAATCGAGAAAGTCAACAATTTAGCTCATGGGAGCGCTTTAAATTTTTCGACTCCGGTAAAGCCGAAATTGTTTCTGATGTCGTCTTAAAATTTGAGTTTCTTATAAGAATGCCTGAGCTTACGAAACCACAACGATATGTCTTGAATATCGACATAGACTCAAAACTACCTGTCGTCGCGGATGAGGATGATGGAGGAAGGATCTCGTTTCTATCATTATTTTTTTCACCCAAAGGATTTCCGTCTTTAACTGTCTCGATCGATTTTATAGATTACCTTTGTGCGAAAAATTTCTTACAGATAGTCGAAGATTGGTTTAACGCCCTCGAAGCTTCACCAAGTTCGAAATGGCGCACGTGGGAGAAGCGTGTGACTATCCCTTGGCCGGATTTGTTTGGGCCGGTTCGGAAATCTTGGAGCAGCCGCCTTCATCGCACTCTACGCATATCTGAAAGGCGGTGACCTCGGAGGCCCATACAAATCGCTTACTTTGTTTCAATCACAATTATAATTTGGACTTTATCTAGCCTCCTCTGTAGTCATATCGGTGAACTTTTTGATTCTTTAATATCGAGGAGCTTCGTCCCAGCAACCGTGCTTTTGACAACTGGGGACGAGCGCGCCTTTAAGAAGGTTCAAGACCGCGCACGAACTGCGGCACCGAAACTGGTCGGTTACGTACTGACGGCCTCCGGAACACTATTCCTTAATGTCTTTGCCAGTTGTCTATACGCGTGGATGACACGCTAAAGGTCGAATCCCTTTTTTAGAAGGCAGGGCCTCACGCGTCGAACAACGCCTCACTCCGTCACCTTCGTACCCGCGCCGGGCCGCATCATGACGAAGGCTCCGTTTTGCCGGAGGCGGAGCGCTGCTCGAACCACGCCTCTATCTCCAGCATTGGAACGGCCTCCTCGTCTGGCCCGTCGATGCCCACCACTTCATTGTCCCCTTGCGCCAAATTCCAAGCCTCTTCGAGGGCTTCCTCCTCGGTCGCCAATTCGCGAGACAGCATTTCGTGCTTCAATTCGTCATCGATATATCGAACGAACCATCCCATCTTCGCAACTCCCATTCAGACTGATCTTTAGTCGCTTTAGTTGTCATGTCTCAACAGGTTGTTAGGGTTAGGGGACTGGAGTTGGCACGGCGCTGGAAAGACAGAGTTCTCGGCGAGGATAACCAAATAAGCCTCATCGAGAGCCCCAAATGCCGCGCGGCCAAACAGCCATCGAGATTTGCCACGGCAACGACGCGCGGGTCAACGGTACCGGCCTCAGCCACCGTGGACCCCGCAAAGCAAAAGCATAAGAACCCAATCCGGTCGAATTGGATCCGTTGCGCGCCAGTCCGTGTTGGCGCAGGCTTTGATCCGGTCGAGCGCCGTTAATGCTTTTTCGGCTTGGCGGCGGACTTTGCGATCGCCGATCCGCAAAGTGGTTTTGATTTTTCCATAGTTTGGCGTTTCCGCGCCAGCGCATTGTTTCGGCATTCCAGCGCATTGTTTCGGCATTATGGGTTAAAGAGCCGATGCCTGCCGCAAGACCGGGCATGCTCGTCAAGCGCGCGAGGCTTCGCGCCGGACCATGTGGTGGTCACGCTCCGCATCCACTTGGTCGAGCAGAGACCGCAGATGTTCGGCGGTCCGGTCAGCCCCCTCATCCTGGAACATATCCACGTGCCAGCCGGGGACCCGGTGAAAGAAGAGCTTGCCCTTGACGAGATCGGGCCATTTCATCTTCGGGTCGGCGAAACGGGTGACGACATGGTCGCTTTGCAACACTACCACGTTGTCACCCGATGCGGATGCTCGGTAACGGCCTCGCGCTTCTTCGAGATGGGGCAGAAACCACTGGTTGGCCCGGTCATCAATTACCAGCTTTGCCTTTCCCAGCTTTGCCCGGCTAACGAGGTGTAGTGCGGCGGCCAAGTCCATAATCCTGCTCTGGCGCACCAGCCTGTAGGACACAAGAAACTCCGCCACCGGCTGCTTACCGCTTAAAACGAGTCCGCATTTATGCTTAACGGAGTGCAAGTGGTAGGAGCAGTGGAACAAAAAACGCCGGATGAACGGAAGGCGCTGGATATAGCCTGGCAGCCAGGCGTCGGCGATCACGACCAGTGGAACTGACTCGCCGGCCTGTCTCAATTGCTGTGCCACTTCATAGGCGATGACCCCCGCTACGCAAAGTCCAAATAGGATATAGGGACCGTGCGACCGCGCCTCGCGGACAAGGCGCACATAATCGGCCGCGATTTCATTCATGTTGCGGCGGGGCAATGAACGAGGATTGCTGGGATCAAACAGCTGAACGCCAAGAAACGGCCGATCCGTTCCAATCCTTCGCGCGAGATTGTAATAGATCATCGTATTGTTGATGGCGATAATTGGCGTCTTGTCGCCGAGCGGTTGAATCGGGACAATGCTCCAAGGTTCAGGCGGCGTTTCGATCGTGGACACATGGGCCGTGAACTCTTGAACGGTCGGCGCCTGAAAAAGGGTCATGACATTGATTTTGACGCCAAAGGTGCTCGCGACTTTGGTCATGAGCCGCATGGCCATCAAGGAATGCCCGCCGAGCTCGAAGAAATTCGATGTGGGGCCGATTTCCGGAACTTGAAGGACATCCCGCCAGATCGCCATCATCCTTGTTTCGGCATCGGCCGGCTCTTCGCTAGGAGACGCGCTCGGCGGCGGGCGCGACGCATCGATCGCGGCGAAACCGTCGCTGGATTTGGGTGGAGCGATCCTGTCTCGCACTGGCGGAAGCAGCGAGGACAATCTCGCATTGGGATTGGAAATAGCGAACTCGATAGCCGCCATCAGGAATTCCAGCATCCGCTCGGCGGTGCGCCTTTCGAACAGGTCGGGGTTGAATTCCATGGCCATCCGCCAGCCATTCGGCCAATGTACCATGAAAAAAAACAGATCATAGAGCGAGCCGGCGGATAGCGAAGGTTGCCCATGAAGGTCGAAGGTGCCGTAGGTTTTATGGTCCATGATATCGCGCAGGACGGTGAAATTGATGGCGATGAGCGGTGTGCGTTGGGAATCGCGCGGCGGGTTAAGAACCTCGACCAACTTGTGAAATGGCATCCGTTGATGGATCAGCGCATCCTGGACCGTTCCGTTTACTCTGGTCAGGAATTCATCGAAGGTCGGGTCGCCGGACGCATCGAATCTCATCACGAGATTGTTGAGGAAGACGCCGATCATGTTCTCGAGATCCGGTTCGTCGCGGCCGGCGATCTGGGTCCCGAAAATCACATCGGTGGCGCCGCTGCAGCGGTGCAGCATCAAAGCCGTCACGGCACAACCGAAGCTGAACAAGGAAAGATTGTGTTTTCGCGCGGCCTCTTCCAATTTGTCGCCAAGCGCCGGCGGCAGAATGGCGGCGAGGATTTCGCCTCGGTAGGTTGGTTGAGCGGGGCGCTCGTGGTCTGGAAGAATCTCGAAATAGGGCGCTCCGGACAGTTTGTTTTTCCAATAGGTGGTCTCGGCCGCAAAGCTGCTGCTGGCGAAATATTCCTTCTGCCAGAGGCAATAGTCGCCATATTGCAGCGGCGGCTCCGGAAGATCGTGAGGTCGCTTGGCGTCGAGCGCTGCAGCAATTGTACCAAACTCATGGGCGAGATTACGAATCGACCAGCCATCGAAGACAATCTGATGCACGGTCACGAGTAAGATCCCATGATCGGCAGACAGGCGCAGCAAGGTCGCCCGGATCAGCGGCAATTGTCCAATGTCGAACGGCACGTGCGCCTCGCGGTGGCCCAACGCCACGGCTTCATCGAGCCGCTTTTCCTCGGAAAAAGCCGTCAGATCGACAACTGACAAATGGAAATCGAGGCGGCGGGCTACTTCCTGCATGGGTTCGCCGCCCTTATCGATGAACCTCGTGCACAGGATCTCGTGCCGGTCGACGATCGTCTGAAACGCTCGCTCGATCGTCGAAGCGTTGAATCGCCCCTTGAGTTCCCAACGCAGGGCGATGTTGAGAACCGAACCTCCAGGGCTTAGCGCATGGATGAACCAGCATCGCTGCTGCGACGACGACAAGGGAAATAACAGTTCTTCGCTCGGCTTCGTCTCCGGACCGGGCAAGCGATGAACGTCTTCAATTATCATCTCGATTGTCATCCCGATGCTCCCGCGCGGCGCCTGAAACTTTGCAATGAGGGCGCCGGATTGACTGGCGCGAGCATCGATTCCTCCGGCAGGTCATTCGCGGCCCGCGCCAATTCGGCGATGGTCGGGTGCCGCATCAGCTGTGCCGCACCGAGGCCGATGCCCTGTTCCCGCATCCGCGCCGCGATGCGGAACAGGTCGATGGAATCCGCCCCGAGCGCGAAGAAATTATCGTGAATGCCTATCTCGCCAGTTTGCAGAACTTCGCCCCAAATCGTGGCAAGCTTGGCTTCGAGGGGTGTCTCGGGTGGCGCAAGGACTCGCTCCGGTAACGCGTTCGCGGGATCGGGTCGCGGCAGCGCCTTGCGGTCGGTCTTGCCGTTCTGTGTACGCGGTAACGCGTCGAGACGCAAGATGTGCGCTGGGACCATGTAATCCGGCAATTCCTCGCGCAATTTGGTTCGCAGCCCGCTCATGCTCTCGACGCTGCCTTCGGGCGCCACGATATAGCCGACTAGGTCGTCGCCGTGCAAAACGGCGGCCGTTTCCGGGCGGCCGGAAACGCGCCGCAGCGCATCTTCGACATCGCCAAGTTCGATGCGGAAACCGCGCAATTTGATTTGGCTGTCGGCGCGTCCGAGCAGTTCGAAGCGACCGTTCGCTAGATAGCGTGCGCGATCGCCAGTGCGATAGAGGCGCCCGCCCGTGCCGCCAGAAAACGGATTTTCCGTGAAGCTTTGCTGGGTGAGCGCTTGATTTTTATGATATCCTCGCGCTAGTCCCGCGCCGGCGATGCAAAGCTCTCCAGCGGCCCCGATTGCCGCAGTATTTCCCGCCGGGTCAAGGATATAAATCCGGGTGTTCGTGATCGGCCGCCCGAATTCGATAGCGCCGCCGTTTTGCCGTTCCGCCAGCGACCAGATCGTCGTTTCGGTCGGTCCGTACATATTCCACAGTTCGCCCGATCCGAGATCCTTGGCGAGTTTCCGGTCGAGCGCCTCGCCGCCGCACAGGATTTTGAGCCCCTTCGGATTGAGCCCCGCTTCCAGCAATACGCGCCATAGGGCCGGGGTGGCCTGCATCATCGTTGTCGAGGTGCGGGTGATCAGCGCGGCCAGGGAAAACGGGTCCATGACATCGGCCCGGCTGGCGATCGCGAGCTCGGCGCCGGCCGTCAACGGCAGGAAGATTTCAAGAGCGGCAATGTCGAAACAGGGCGTCGTCACCGCGAGGAACACGTCGGCGGCGCTAATGCCGGGCGATTGCCGCATCGCGGTCAGGAGGTTCACGACCGAGCGATGTTCAATATCGATGCCCTTTGGCCGGCCCGTCGAACCGGAGGTGAAGATGCGATAAGCGAGATCGGTCTGGCGCACCCGCGGAAGAGGTGGCAGTTGTTCTTCGGCCGAGTCCGCGCCGGCTTCTCCAATGCCGATGCAAACCGGGATCGCCGCTTTGATGCCGTCTTCGAGCGTTGCCGAAGTCAAAGCGATCTTAACATCGGCCTCGGAAACGATCGCGTGGACGCGCGCGGGCGGATAGATCGGATCGAGCGGAACATAGGCGCCGCCCGCCTTGAGAACGGCGAGCATGGCGACGGCCAGCTCCGCCGAACGGTCGAGATAAATCGCGACCGGCGTTTCGCGTGCGACCCCGGCGGCAAGCAATCGCCAAGCCACACGATCCGCGCGCATGATAAGTTCGCGATAGGTGAGGGTAGTGTCTTCGAAGCGGACCGCGACGGCGTCTGGAGTAGCCGCCGCCTGCAAATCGATCAATTCGTGAATGGCGAGTTCCGGGATCGGATAATCCGGCCCCGCGAGGGAGGCGTGCAGCGCGTTCGCCTCCGCCTGCGTCAGCATAGGCAGCCGCAAGGCCTCCCTGTCCATGTCGCCGGCGACGGCATCGAGCAGCGTCCGGTAATGGCCGATCCAACGCACGATGGTCGAGGCTCCGAACAGATCGGTGCTGTAATCGCAATCGATGATAAGGCCGCTGTCTTCCGCGATAACATTGAAAAACAGATCGAAATTCACAAAACGCTTGGGATTGGCATCGGTCGAGACGGCGAGATCCTGGAAGGGAAGATTTTGCCCGATCCGCTCCAAATTGAACTGTGCTTCGATCAAGGGGAGCCGGTTCATTTCCCGCGGCATGTCGAGCGCCCGGACGAGAGACCCAAAGGTGTAGCTTTGATGATCGGCCGCATCGAGAAGAAGCTGCTGGGTCTTGCGCGCAGCATCGAGGAAGGTGACGCCGTCCGGGAACTGGCCTCGCAACGGCAGGAAGTTGACGCAATGTCCGACGAGAGGCCCTTCGCCGTGCAAGCTCTGCCCGGCGGTCGGAATGCCGGCGACGACGCCGGTTTGTCCGCTCAAGCGGGCAAGCAGCAACTGATAGGCGGTCAACAGCACGGCGAATAAGGTACAGCCGTTGCGCGCGGCCGCTTGCTTCACGCGTTCGTACAGGGAAGCGTCGATTGTCCCGCGTAGCGTATCGCCGTGGAAACTCTTAATCGCCGGGCGCGGATGATCGAGCGGGAGGGCCAAAGGCTCCGGCGGTTGCGCGAATTGTTGCAGCCAATAGGCCTCCGCCTCCGGTTGCACCGTGCCGTGGCGTGCCGCGTAATCAACGAAGCTATGCACTTCTGGCAGATTGGCGGTGGCTCCGCTTCGGCGGGCCGAATAGAGCGCCCCAAGTTCTTCCAAAACGATGTTCATCGACCAGCCATCGCAGACGATGTGATGGGCGGTCAAGACCAGCATATGGCGGTCTTGGCCATGGTCCGGCACCAAGGTGAAGCGAACGAGCGGTCCATTAACCAAATCGAAGGGAGTCGAGGCCTCGCTTTCGATGACATCGGCAAGACTTGTATCGAGCGGCTCCGCCGCGCCGCGCGCAGCGATGGTGAAGGCTAGCAGTGCTGCAGGCATCACGGTAAAGCCGTCGCCCGCTGGCGCGAAACGGATGCGAAGCGCTTCATGCCGTTGCACCAAATCGCGTGCCGCTTTCCGCAGCGCTTGGGTGTCGAGTTTGCCGCGCAAATCGAGAGTAACCGATTCGTTGAAGGCACAGGAAGCGGCGTCGCCGAGTTGGGCGCCTAGCCAAATTTCCATTTGGCTTTCGGTCAAATGGCCTTGGCGCGCTTCGGCTGATTCCGGCGTCCGTCCGAAGAGGCCCGCGGCCATCATCTGTACCGAAGCCGCATCGAAAGCCTCGACGATTTTCGCCAGATCGGCATCGTCGTGGGCGGTCGTCAGGAAACAGGGGAAGCCTTCCTGGATATGAATGCCCTGTTCGCGCATTAGGTAATAAAAGAGCGATGCGAAATGATATTCGGCGGGGAATTTGAGGAAGAAGATCGAACCGAAATGATGAATTTCGGTGGGTACGCCACGGCGCTCGAAGACGGCGTTAAGGTCGTCCACGAGACGACCGGTGCGCTCGGACAACCTGTCCTGCAGGGCCGGTCCCGCCGCTTTCAGATGCTTCAAAACCGCGCCGGTGGCGGCGAGCGTCAGCGGGTGGCGCACGAAAGTGCCGGCAAAGAAAGTTACTCCGGCGGCTGGATAGGAATCGTCGCCATATTGCCACATGCCGCCGTCGAGGGCGTCCATGAACGCCGCCTTGCCTGCCAAGATGCCGATGGGCATTCCGCCGCCGGCCACTTTGCCATAGGTGACAAGATCGGCGCGGATGCCGAACAAGGCCTGTACGCCGCCCGGATGGACGCGGAAGCCAGTAACGATTTCGTCAAAAATTAAAGCGGTCCCAGCCTTCGCGGTCAGGTCGCGCAATGCCTCCAGGAATTGCCGGGGACGGAAGTCCGGCCGCCGGCTCTGCACGGGTTCGACCAGGACGGCCGCCAATTCATGGACGTGCTGCTCGAGCCAGGCGAGGCTTTCGGGCGTTCCATAGTCGAGTATGGTGATGTTGGCGATGGATTCGGCCGGAATACCCGAAGCGATCGGAAATACCCGCGCAACGCCCTCGCGAACGCCGCCTCGCGCCAAAACTTCGTCGAATTGGCCGTGGTAGTCGCCGGCGAAATAGACGATGCGGTTGCGCCCGGTCACCGTTCGCGCGATCCGCATCGCCGCCATCACCGCTTCTGACCCGGTGTTGCAAAATGTCATCCGCTCGTTGCCCGTAAGATCGCAAAGAAGCTTCGCGACCTCGCCGGCGAGAGGCGTTTGCGGGCCTAATTCAAAGCCCTGGTCGATTTGCGCGATGAGCGCTTCGCGAACGAAATCGGGTGCGTGGCCAAAGGCGGTCGGACCAAAGCCGTTTAAGAGATCGACATAAGTGTTGCCATCGACGTCCCGAAGTTTCGAGCCCTCGGAGTGGACGGTGACGATCGGGTAAACGATCTCTTTCCATTCCGGATTGAATCCCGCGGCGACTCGGGGATCGGCGAGCACCGCTCGCGATGCCTGGGTCATGTCCTTGGAACCGCGCGTGCGCTTTGTGTAGCGTGCGATCAGATCGGCGACAAAACGGCGTTGTCCCGCGTCGAGACCGGCATCGCGCGCTTGCGCGAAGGGCTTGAAGGGGCCAAAGGCCTCGCCAGGCTTTTTTTCGGAAAGCGGCTTTGCTTGAAGCGGTGCCGCTGCTTGCGGGGGTTGCCGGACGGCTGGGGCCGCGGTAGCGGCCGCCACGGCCAAAGGTGCCGCGCCGCCAATCTGCCGCAAGGTTTCGAGCTGCCGGTTGATGAGGTCGGTCATGCTGGCGAGCTGCGCCGCCATGACTTGCTCGATGCCTTGTCGTCCCGGCAAGGATGCAGTCGGGACGCCTTGTGCGGGGATTGCGGCTTGAGGAAGCGGGGCGGGGCTCGCCTCGATTTGGCTCGGCGCGGCTGGTGCGGCCTCGACCACGAAATTCTCCGCCACCCGGTCCAGATGCCCGGCGACGGCATCCACCGTCGCAAGCTCGCCCATCATCTGGCGGAAGCTGACGGCGACATTGAAGCGGGTCTTGATGGCTTGGCTTGCCTGCGTGAGGAACAGGGAATCGAAGCCGAGTTCGAGGAAACTTGTGCCTGGCGGCGCGTTGGAAACGTCGATGCCCGAAAGATTTTCGAGCAAAGCCGCGAGCTCGGCCCGGATCGCGGCTTGGCGGTTTGGCGTTTCGGGTTGTTGCGCAATCCCTCCATTGGGGGCCGGTTGCTGTGTTTCGTTCGTCATGGCGGTCAATTGATTCCCTTCAAAAGGTACGGTTGCAATGGCGCTGGCGCTTGGGGCATCGATAAAATAGCGCTTCCGCTGGAAAGGATAAGTAGGCAGAATGACGCGCCGTTGCGGTGCGCCTTCGTACAGCGCACGCCAATCCGGCACCGCACCGGTGGCCCACAGGCATCCGAGCGTATCGAGAAAGACCGCGTCCGCGTCGCGTTCCTCGGCCGCGTCTGGGAGCGACGCGGCGATCAGAAGCGCCCCGCGCGACGCGTCGTTTTGCCGGGCGAGGCTTGTGAGCGTCCGCCCGGGGCCCACCTCGATCAGGATTGGCGATAACGGTTCGGCCAGGCATGCGAGTGCCTCGGCGTAGCGCACCGTCTCGCGGCAATGCCGCGCCCAATAAAGCGGATCCGTCGCCTGATCCGCCGTTATCCACGTTCCCGACATGGTGGAGACGTAAGGAATGCTGGGGGGGCTGAGAGGAATCTTCGCCAGGATCTCCGCCAGCGGTTCGATCACCGGATCGACCATCGCCGAATGAAATGCATGCGAGGTCCGCAGCCGCCGCCAGGCGGCGCCACGGGCGGTTAGCTTCGCTTCGAATGCGTCGATTGCTGGATACGGCCCGGCGACAACGCAGACGGCATTGGCGTTGACCGCCGCGATCGAGAGATCGCCGGGCAGGCAGGCCTTAAGTTCGGGCTCCGCCAACATGACCGCGAGCATCGCTCCTTCAGGCAGCTCCTGCATCTTGGCGCCGCGCGCGGCGACCACCGTTAGGGCGTCTTCGAGCCGCATCACGCCGGCGAGCGTCGCGGCGACGAATTCGCCGATGCTGTGGCCGAGCATCGCGGCGGGCTCAAAACCAAGGCTCCGCCATAACGCCGCGACGGAGAAGCTGACGCTGAAGAGGGCTGGTTGCGCGAGCGCGGTCGCCTGAAGTCGCGGCCCGGCCTCCCGATCGTCGCCGAAAAGGACCTTGCGCAGGTCGAGGCCAAGCAAAGGTTCCAGAATCGAAGCGCACTGGTCGATCGCGCGCGCGACAACCGGATAGCGCCGGTAAAGGCCCTCCCCCATGCCAGGATATTGCGCGCCCTGGCCAGGAAACAGGAATGCAAGCTTTGGCGGGGACGCAGCGGCCGTCTCGGCTTTGCCGGGGCCGCCGAGTTTCTCGATCAAGCCGCGCCTGTCCTTGACGACAGCGGCGAACCGCTTGGCGAAACCGCGCCTGCCGTTTTGCAAGGTGAAGGCGATGTCGCCGATCCTCTGTTCCGCGTGCGTTTCGACATGTGCCGCGAGGCGGCCACGGGCTTCCGCCAAGGCATTGTCGTCGCGGGCCGACAAAACAAACAGCTGCGCGGCCTCGGCATCGGAGGCAGTCGCGGCGGCGGCCGGGATTGCGGGCGCTTCTTCGACGATCATATGGACATTGGTTCCGCCTACGCCCGCGGCATTGACCCCGGCGATGCGCGGTTTGGCGCCGCGCGGCCAAGGCCGCAACTCGGCATTGACGAAGAATGGGCTCTCCTCAAGGCCGAGTTTCGGGTTTGGGGTCTTGAAATGAAGCGTCGCGGGCAGGCTTTCATGTTCGAGCGCAAGAATGGTTTTGATGAGCCCGGCGGCGCCGGACGCGATATCGAGATGGCCGATGTTCGTTTTGACCGTGCCGATCGCGCAAAATCCCTTGCGATTGGTGGTCGCGCCAAACGCCTTGGCGAGTCCGGCGATTTCGATCGGATCGCCAAGCGGGGTTGCGGTGCCGTGGCACTCCACATAGGAAATTGAGTCGGCGGTGATATCCGCTACGGCATGGGCGAGGGCGACTACCTTGGCTTGGCCATCGCTGCTCGGCGCCGTATAGCCGACTTTCCTGGCCCCGTCGTTGTTGACCGCGCTGCCTCGAATGACCGCGCGGATCGGGTCGCCGTCGGCCAAGGCGGCGTCGAGACGCTTCAACAGCACCACGCCGGCGCCGCTGCCGAACACTGTCCCCGCCGCTTCGGCGTCGAAGGTGCGGCAGTGACCGTCCGGCGAAACCATGCCGCCTTCCTGATGGAGATAGCCGCGCTTCTGCGGGAAGGTGATCGATACGCCGCCCGCGAGCGCCATATCGGCGCGATAATCGAGAAGGCATTGGCACGCTTCCGCGACGGCAAGAAGCGAGGTCGAACACGCCGATTGCACGGTAAAGGCGGGACCGCGCAGATCGAGCTTGTAAGCCGTCCGCGTCGCGATGAAATCGGCGCCGTTGCCGACAAGCGTCGGAAATTCGCCGACTTGATAGTTGCCGGTCATATTTTCGAGTCGCTGCCGGTCCTTCAGCACATTATAGAGAAGGTAGGTATTGAAGCTGCTCCCGGCGTAGACCGCGATCTCTCCAGGAAAGGCGGCGGGGTCGTAACCGGCGCTTTCCAGAGCCTCCCAGGCGATTTCCAGAAAGACTCTTTGTTGCGGGTCGGTCAGCTCCGCCTCGCGTGGCAGGAAGTTGAAGAAGCCGGCGTCGAACAGCTCGACTCCATCCAAGATCGATCTTGCGCGCACATAGCCAGGCTGATTTTGCACCGAGCGGCCGTAGGGGTCCTCCAGCTCCTCCGGAGGGAAATGTGTGATCGATTCCACGCCGCGCAGGAGATTGTCCCAAAACGCGTCGAGTGCCGGCGCGCCGGGGAAGCGGCCGGCCATGCCGATCACAGCTATCGCGGGAAGAGTATCTTGGGCTGACATTAATTGCCTGTGGCGGGGTTTGCGGGGACGGTGGACGAACGGGCGCGGTTCTGGCGCGCGCGCCGTTGGTGTGCCGCGTTCGCCGCGGCTCGCGCGGTGGCGTCGGCCGCTGGCGCTCCGGACAACCGGCCATGGAGAAGGCGGATCGTCGGCAAATCGAACAAATCCTGGATCGAAAAAATCTGTCCCGGGAAAAGCCGTTCGACGTCGGCATGCACGCCAAGGAGCTGAAGCGAGCTGCCGCCGAGGTCGAAAAAGTTTTGGTCGACATCGACGGTTTCCAACTCAAGGTGACGGCGCCACAAATCGATCAGCATGGCCTCGACCGGGGCGGCGAACTTTGTGTTCGAAGGGTTTTGCGCCCGCGCGTTCGCTGCCTGGCGACTCAGGGCGAGGCGGTCGATCTTGCCTGTCCCGGTTAGCGGAAAAGCATCGACCGTCTCCAGGCGCGCCGGGATCATATGCGGCGGCAAATAGCGGTCGGCGGCCGCCCGGAAGGCGGCGCTGGAAAGGGAAGCGCCGGGGAGCGGAACAACGAAGGCGACCAGATGCTTGGCGCCATTCGTCAAGACGCAAGCGACGACGGCGATGTCGGTCAGCGGGAGGTGGCGACGCAGCACGTTTTCGACATGCTCAGGCTCGATCCTGCGGCCGTTCACCTTGATCTGATTGTCCATGCGTCCGAGGAAATGCAGCAAGCCTGTCTCGTCGCGCCGGACGAGATCGCCGGTGCGATAGAGCAGTTGCGCGGGATCATGCGCGTCAGGGTCCGCGATGAATTTTTGTTGCGTGAGATCGGGGGCGTTAAGATAACCGAGCGCCAGTCCCCCGCCGCCGACATAGAGCTGCCCCGCCGAGCCTTCGGGGACGAGGTGCATTTCGTCGTCTAGAATGCGCAAAATCGTGCCCGCGACGGGCCAGCCGATGGGGACCGGCGCATCGGCTGGCAAATCCGGCGGCGCGGTGAAGGTCGTGGTGAAGGTCGTGTTCTCGGTTGGCCCGTAAACCGAGATGAAATGACCGGAATTAAGAAGCCGCGCCGCCTTGGCGACATGCGCCGGAGACATGACGTCGCCGCCCGAGACCAGATAACGAAGTTTGCGCAGCGGAGCGGGGCGCTGATCGATCATAAGGTTGAAGAGGCCGCTGGTTAGAAACAGGGTCGTCACGTCTTGTTCGTCGATCGCGGCGGCGATTGCGTCGAGGCTGAGCAAGCCTGCTTCTGGAATCACCAATTCGGCGCCATTGAGCAGCGCGCCCCAAATTTCGAAAATCGACGCATCGAAGCCCAAAGGCGACGATTGCAGAAAGATTTGATCGTCGGAAAACCGCATATAGCCGGGATTTTTGACC
>QHBR01000100.1 GCA_003244015.1 Hyphomicrobiales bacterium
CTAGCGAAGCCGTCGAACATCTGCAATGGCCCGGCGCGGCGCAGATTATCCGCATCGAGCGGCGACGCTGGATCAGGGGAAGGGAAAGCGTCGAGATCGCTTACTTTGTCACCAGCCTGACGCGCGAGGAAGCCTCGCCGGAACGTCTGCTCGCCGTGGCCCGTGCGCATTGGGCGATCGAAAACAAGCTCCATCACGTCCGCGACGTGAGCTTAAACGAAGAATCGCTGCAGAGTGCGCGCCGGCGCCAGGCCGCTCGCAACCCTGCGCAATCNCGTCCTCACGCTCATCCGCCGCGCTGGAATGCATGTGCCCGAAGCCCGCGAAAACTTCCGCGAAGACCGCGCCGCCGCAATCGCCGCCGTAACCGGAAAGATTCTTTGAATGACCCTGCAAGCCTCCGCACGCGGATCGAGACGTTAAAGCGTCTTCATCCGCACAACCGTTAGGCGCAGACGCGCGATCGTGAGGCTTCGCAATCCGGCCACATCGAACCCCAACACGACGACAGCGTACACAGCGACACCCGCCGCGATTTGTTCAATGAGTGTCGCAAGTCCTGGCTCTTGGCCGCGCATTGGCAGAACGATTGCGGACATCAAGGCATTGGCGAGAACCGTGACGGTGAGATCGCGCAAGCGCGGCCACTGCCGTTTCGCCCGGCTTGCGAAGCCGGTCAGCACGATGAGTGCGGCGAGCATCGCGCCGGCCTGGGCGATGGCGAGGTTAGAGGCGCCGCCACCTCGGGGCAAAACCAGGAGCAGCAGAGGAGCGGCGGCGCAAGCCGCCAAGGCCGCGGCAATCAAAGGCGCGGTTTTTTTCTCGATCTGGAAAACCGGATTTATGACGTATTGAATCATGGCCATGGAGAAGAGGCCGGTCATCATCAAAGGCAAGAGCAAGTCGAAATGGCCCCGGAATGCCTCCGGCACGGCTAATTGCTCAATCGAGGGAAGGACCAGCCAAAGCCCCGTGCATGCCGGCAAAACCATCGCGATAACGATTGTCATGTTGCGGGCGATCTGCCGTCTCCCCTGCGCCGGACCGTGCAATTCGTGGGTGGCGACCGCGATCTGAAACAACACGATATCGAGGGCCGAGCCGATCGCCTGGATCGCCTTGGTTCCAAAATCATAAGCCAAGGAAAATTGTCCGGTTTCGGAAAATCCATCGAGGATCGCGAGGATCGAACGATTGGCAAGAGGGATTGCAAGATAAAGCAGATTGGCGCCGACGATAGGCAGGCTATAGGCCATCAGCGAACGGGCAATGGAAAGGCGCGTGCAGCGCGGTTGCGAGGCCGGATCGCGCAACGCCGCGCGCGCGGTGACGACCGATCCGCCGAGACTGACGATCGTGCCAATAAGGGTCATCTTGGCTGAGCCAAACAGGAAGGCTCCGCCGCCCATGAGAGCGAAAGCCACTATGTTCTTGACGAGAACGAGCCTGGTAAAAAGGCGGTCGTCGAAGCGGGCGCGAACCAGCGCCGTATGATAATCGAAAAGCCCATTGGCAGCGGAGGCGCCAAGCGCCAAGGCGATCAAACCATAAGATAACGTAAACCTGATACCGGTGAAGAGAAGTAGGCTCGCGCCGGCCGCAAGCCCGGCGGCGATAATTGCAAAGCCGAAATCGAGCGTCGCCCGCAGCGCGGGCTCCTCGTCGCGTATCCGTTCGGAATAAAAGCGCGTGGCCCCAAGCCGGATCCAATCGAAAAAGCCAGTCTGCACGAAGATCGCGGTCGCGTAGGCGAGCGCAAACCGGCCATATTCCTCGGGGCCAAGAAATTTCGCGACGAGAAGCCCGATCGCGAAATTGAACAGGATATTGCAGAAAGAGACGAGGAAAACCGTCATCGAAAGAGCGCGCCAGGCCGTTGCGCGGCCGCGCGGGTACTGGCGCGGACCAGGGCGTTATTGGGGCGCAAAAGCCAAGTGGCGGCGGCGATGGGCATCGAAACAAGATTATCAATTGCCGCCATGAATTTTTCCTGAACCGAATCGGAAATTTTATCGCCGCAATCCATAAGGTCTCACGTTAATTTTACGAATCCCGCCGAAGAGCCCGCGCTGCCGCGACGCCTTGGCGCTTTTCCCTACTCCCAGAACAAGCTAGAAGGGCGGATGACGCATGATGTCACGCTTCCCGCCGCCGCGCTTGCAGGTCTTCTATCATTCTTGAGCCCCTGTGTGCTTCCGCTGGTTCCGCCCTATTTGATGTTTATTGCCGGAACGACGATCGAGGAGGTCGCCACCCGCCGCGAAGCCCGCGCGCGGCGCGGTATTCTTTTCGCGTCGGTGCTTTTCATCTTTGGTTTTTCCACTGTTTTCGTTGGCCTTGGCGCGACGGCCTCGGCTTTCGGTCAGGTGCTGCACAAATATTTCTTTGCGCTTTCGCTCCTCGCCGGGATTGCGATCATCGCGATGGGCTTGCATTTTTTGGGCGTTTTCCGGTTCGCTCTACTTTATCGCGAGGTCCGGGCCGACGTGCAAAAGCCGGCCGGAATTTGGGGCGCCTACATCATGGGGTTGGCCTTCGGCTTCGGCTGGACCCCCTGCATTGGCCCCATTCTCGCGGCGATTCTCTCGGTCGCCGCGTCGGAGGAGACAATCGGCAAGGGCATCGCGCTGCTGGCCTCCTATTCGGCAGGACTCGGCCTGCCGTTTTTGCTGGCGGCGCTGGCAATCGAACCCTTTGTCCGCGTTGTCAAGCGGTTTCGGCCCTATTTTGGCGCGATCGAGCGCGTTATTGGCGTTCTTCTCGTGGCGACGGGAGTAGCCTTTCTGACCGGATCGATCCAGGATTTTTCGTCCTGGCTGCTGCAGAGCTTTCCGGGACTCGCCAATTTGGGATAGAAGCTCCCCGTATCTATTATTTGTCGAGCTCATCATAGCTGATGCGGCCGTCTGGGCCATTCCGCCAAACATTGACGACATCGGCGTGCGTGACATTTCGCGCTGATAATCGGTGGGGTGTGGTCAAGATGCGCCGAGCCGTTTGCGCTCTTCCTCGAGCCGCGCGAGTTTGGTGACGGGCCATCGTCGAAAGCGCGAATTCCGGTCGAGCCCGAGGCAAAGCCGGGCAAATTATTTGCCGCAAAGCCCCAGCGGCCGGAAGCTCAGTTCGCCCGGTTGCCCCATCTTTCTTGACCGAAAGAAAGTATGCCGCCAGGATCCCGTTGCCAAAATTTCCAGCCGGGGACCGCGAGGCCGATTGGCCAAAACGCGATAAAGCCCCAAACCGTCGCGAGAATTTCCCCGCGCTTCCAAGGCTCTCCCGGCGCGCATCCACGCCGCTCCGTCTCCGCCGCGCGATCGGCGCAGCGGCTTGCGTGGCGCTCCAGAGATAGGTTCGGATGTCCCATTGCCGGCGGTTAAGAAGCGGAAATACCGGTTCTCCGGAAAGGCGCGTCAGGCTGACGCGGCGCTTGCCGTGCCCCTTCCGCCAGGCATGACGCCGGTTGTGGCTTCGGCCGTCTCTCCCATATTAAAGATTTCGTGAAAGGTAGACGCGATGCCGCAAATCACCGTCTATACGACGGCCGCCTGCCCCTATTGCCGCCGGGCCAAGGACCTGTTGCGCAAGAAGAACCTCGCTTTCACCGAAATCGCGGTGGATGGCAACCCGCGGACGCGCAGGGACATGACGGCAAGGGCGCATGGCCGGATGAGCGTTCCGCAAATCTTTTTCGACGATATTCATATCGGAGACTGCGACGAGCTGCACGAACTTGACCGCGATGGCGAGTTCGATAAGCTTCTGGCCGGCGGAGTGCAATGATCAAATTCGCCTTGCTTTGCGCGCGCGGCCATGAATTCCAGAGCTGGTTCCAGAGCAGCGAGGCTTTCGACACGCAGGTCAAGTCCGGCTTCGTCCTTTGCCCGCTTTGTCAGGCGACGGAGGTGACAAAAGCCATCATGGCGCCGGCGATCGCGAGCCGGGGCGAGGCGGAGCGCGCCAAACCTCAGTCGCAAGCGCAGTCGCAAACCAAGGTCGCGCTTCTCGATCGGGCCGACCTGAAATCGCGGGCAATGATCAACGCTTTTCGTAAACGGCTTTTCGAACAGGCCGACGATGTCGGCACCCGCTTCGCCGAGGAGGCCCGCAAGATTCACGAAGGTCTCGTCCCGGGGCGCCCAATCCATGGCCAGGCGAGTATCGGCGACGCGCGCGCCTTGATCGAGGAGGGCGTGCCGGTTTTGCCGGTCCCGCCCTCGCCGGACGAGTATGATTAGGACGACCGCACGCAGCCAAATCGCGCGTGCCGGCGCTTCGAGTCAGGAGATATTGCAAAGCAAGCGGCGGCATGGGATATTGTTGCGAGTTCTTGGATGAATTTGGCGGAGAAGCCGGATGGCGGCGCGGAACGGAAAACCTAGCATGAACGGCGCGGCAAAAGGCCAAGCGTTTTCGCGCCGGCCTTTGTTGTTCGGCTTGTCCCTGCTTGCCGCTGTAGTCTTTTTCGATGCCCGGTCGGCCGCGGCGCAAATTAATTTGAACCTCAATCTCCCCTTTGTAGGGGGCGGCTATTATTGAGGCGGCGGCGATTATCGTCACCACCACCGCTATCACGGACGGCATATTCTTATCGGTACGGCCATCGCTATCACGGCGGCGGACATCGGCATCATGGAGGCGGACATGGACACCACGGCGGCGGTGCGGCGATGCCGCCCATCTGACCTCGCCCGATACCTGCTCTGTGCCGGATGAGGATGACGCCGGTATCGGTTAGACGAGCGCCTTGCCCAATTGCCGAATTCTTCGCGGCGGTATTTGTCCGGGGTATACCCCTTGTTCCGCGTCCTAGTGTAGTAACTCACGCAACGCTTTACTATATGATTTGGCTGGGTTATGCGGGCTAACATATGGACGAGCAGCGCGGCATTGGCGGTATCGCCTGAGAATAGGATGGCGCTCGAGCGGATCGCCCGTTCCGGCAAGACGGAGCAGCGCATCGCCCTGCGGGCGCTAATTGTTCTTGGCGCGGCGGCTGGCAAGTCAAACAACGCGCTGGCCAAGGAACTCAAGACCTCGCGTCCAACCGTGCTTGATTGGCGGCGGCGCTTTGCCGAAGGCGGGATCAAGGCTCTTTATGACGTGCGTCCGCGCGGGCGAAGTTTCAAGCCGTTGGCGCGCGCCAAGGAAGCGATTATTGCCAACTACCACCACATCGAACATCATGATGCCGACCCGAAGCCTTTCGGCTGGACAAAATCCGCAAACGCCATCAACCTCAAGGTCGATCGTCGTCGAGCGGCATTGAAAATGCCCCTGTTGGCAGGCCAAGATCGATTGTATCTCTTTGCGTGAGATACTTACTAGGGTCAGGACTCAATTAATTCAGATCCAGTAGGCTAAGGTAGCGGCGAAGCAGAGGGC
>QHBR01000089.1 GCA_003244015.1 Hyphomicrobiales bacterium
CGGTTTTTGCGGTAACCCGCCGCGGCGGCGGGGGTAAACTTGAAGCTTTGCCTTCGAGCGGGACGAGGGTGGGCTGCCCAGGGAGGGCATGGGGCATAGTCTGATTTTCCGAATCTTTGTAATAATCCACCCGGCGCCCGATTCGCAAAAATATATAGCGCGAAGGCGTAAAGAATAGCCTTGGTAAAAACCCCAGAGAGCAACCATGAAGCTTACCCTTCCTTCCTCATTTCAAAATATTTTAGGTATAATGAACTTCAAGCTCGGCCCGGAAGTGCTCCCAAAATCGCCAATTCTCTTAGCCGTGAGCATCGTTGCTTTCGCTGCGGCGGTATTCTTGTTTCAAGCTAGCTTCTATTCCCTGGCCAGGGCGGCGGCGAGCGGTATCGGAAGCGCTGTTTTAATGGCCGCGGTCGCAATGCTGTGCGCGCGGGTATCCGGTTACAACGAGCGGCTGATACAGACCCTCACGGCCCTCGCCATGGGCGGGGCCATTGTGATTTTTGTGCGGACGGCTTTGGGTTTTATTATATTCATTTCGCCAAGCCTTGAGGAATTGCCAGATAATAATGTCCGGCAATTGACGGCATTTTTACTGTTTCCTCTTTATGTGTGGAACATCTTTGTATTTGCTTTTTTGTTCCGGAGATCTTTCCGTACTGAGACAGTTATTTCGTTCGCCATTTCGATAGCGCTTGTGTTCGCCATGTACTTTTCGGTGCCACTAGTGTTCAAATCCCTGTAACGGCATTGGCCGCCGCTGCCCAATTGAAACGCCGGCGTTTGACCGGGAGAACATATCTCACTCCCTGACAACTATTGGCATGAACTCGCGGCTGGCGGCACGCGCGGGCTATGCGCGAGGACTGAATGACCGTCAACAAGATCGCCTACCAGGGCGAGCCGGGCGCCAATTCCCATATCGCTTGCGTCAACGTCTATCCCGAATGGCAAGCCTTGCCCTGCGCGACGTTCGAGGATGCGCTCGCGGCCATTGCCGGCGGCGCCGCGACGCTCGGCATGATTCCGATCGAGAATTCGATCGCGGGGCGCGTCGCCGACATCCATCACCTATTGCCTGGCTCCGGTCTCTACATCGTCGCGGAATATTTTTTGCCGGTACATTTTCAGTTGCTTGGCATCAAGGGCGCGCGACTAGATGAGGTGAGATCGGTCTACAGCCATGTTCACGCGCTAGGCCAATGCCGCATAATTATCCGCGCGCGCGGTCTCGCCGCGCATGTGACCGGAGATACCGCTGGGTCCGCGCGGGAGGTGGCGGAATGGCGCGACCCGGGCCGCGCGGCGATCGCCACGCTCCTAGCGGCGGAAATCCATGGTCTCGACGTGCTCGCCGCCGACATCGAGGATGAACCGCATAACACGACGCGGTTCATCGTGCTTTCGAAAATCCAGCAATGGGCGAAACGCGCCGACGGACCGGTCGTCACGAGCTTTGTTTTTCGGATCCGCAACGTGCCGGCGGCGCTCTACAAGGCGCTCGGCGGGTTCGCCACCAATGGCGTCAATATGACCAAGCTCGAAAGCTACATGGTCGACGGGGAGTTCACCGCCACCCAATTCTTGGCCGATGTCGAGGCCCACCCCGAAGAGCCAGCACTTGCCCGCGCGTTGGAGGAGCTGGCGTTCTTTTGCAAGGAATTGAAAATCCTTGGGGTCTATCCGGCGCATCCGTTCCGGATCGAAAGTCAAATGCGTGAGCGGCGGGGTCGGTGAGCAGGAGCAAAATCCGCGCTTGATCGCACCGAAATGTTTCGCCTGGAACGAGACCTGTGCGCCGGCGCTTGAAGCGCGTTGACGTGCGTTAACGTCAATGATTCCCTTCTGCCCACGCTGGGCGCGCCGCGCGCGGCTTGCCACTGGCGAACCTGCCATCCAAGCTTTAGGCCAGCGGCGTCGATGACGATCATCGCCAGCCCTTGCTTGCGCAACAGACGTCTGCCGGGGTTCACGGTTCTCTTAAGCGGCCGGCAGCCCGCCGCCACTCGATGGGCATTCGAGCGGAGCGGCCTTCCCATGTGCGGCGCACGTCCTCAACAAAGCCGCGGGCCAAAATCCGGAATGGCCGTCCCTCCGCAATCGCTTGCCGCGCTTGCTCCGCCCCCATCCCGGCATGGACGTTCTCGATGCATCCGGAGGACTGACGATGAGGCGCGGCAAAGCCTTGCGGCCAGAGCGGCGGCGGCATGCATCGAGAACGTCCATGCCGGGATGGGGGCGGAGCAAGCGCGGCAAGCGATTGCGGAGGGACGGCCATTCCGGCTTTTGGTCTGCGGCTTGAGTTGGGGGCGTCACGTTCAGCCATATCCATGGCATGAGGTGATGCGGACGCGTCCGGCCGGCAGGCGGCCAAGGCCGGCAAAGCGTCTTGCTTGGGCGCGCGGAGATGCTCCATGGTGAAGTAGCGGATGGCCTCCAGCCAGTTCTCGTGTGTCTCGACGGCAAGCGCTCACCCCAGCCGCAGACAGCCGAGCGCTCGTAGTAGCCGCTGCGATAGAAAACCCGCCGCTCCGTGCGCTCGCTCTTCGCCGCTCCAACAGCCTCCGTCATCTCCGCTTCCAGAGCCGCATGGACTAAACTCTCAACCGCCGATCTGAGGAAATCTTGGTCTTGCTCCCGCAGCCCTTTGAGATCGATGATCTCGGCCTTATCTTCTCGCTTGGTCATGGTGTGCACCCTTCCACGGGGTTAGTGACTTCAAACATCACCCGCATGCCATGACCGCCGCCGCGGCCGATTTTGCTGAACCTTTAGGACACTACCCCGAACGAAACGCATGTCCGGACGGGTCGCGGCCTCGCGGATCGCCGCGGCATCCGCCCTATCGTTCTTGTCGCGCTTGACATCGGGCTTCCCAAAGAGGCGGCATCGGCCCTTTGTT
>QHBR01000093.1 GCA_003244015.1 Hyphomicrobiales bacterium
CACCAAGATTCGGCAATAGCTCTCGCCGATCGTCGCCAAGTACTAATATCGAAGCGAGGCAATCCCTTTCGGGCAAACTTAAAACCCGGCCGTGAGGCCGGGTTTTTTGTTGCTCGCGCAAAAAGCAATATCGCGATTCCGCCAGCTTTCCGTTGCGTTTCCGCCACAGGGTGCCAGATAACGCGGTGCATAGGCCAACAACGGTTGAAGGCCGGCGCAAATCGCGTAACCTGCAAGAGTGTTAATTTTATAAAACATGTTCCGCCGCACTCTCTTGGCATCGGCCGGCGCCATAGCGCTCGCCGGTACGGCCCTCGCGGCCGATCTTCCTTACCGCGCCCCGCCGCCGGTCTATCTGCCGCCGCCGCCGGTCTTCACCTGGACCGGCCTCTATATCGGCCTGAACGCTGGCTATGAGTGGGCGGCCAGCCGTAACGTCGAAACGACGACAGTGCCGGTATTTGCCGCCCCCACATTCGAAACAGAGCTTGCCTTGTCGTCCGCCCTTGCGACCGGTACCGCTCACGTCAACCCCAACGGCTTCATCGGCGGCGGTCAGATTGGCTATAATCTTCAGTTTGCCAACAACTTCGTCGTCGGCATTGAGGCGGACATCCAGGGCCTTGCGGGAACCCACGCCACCGGCTCCTTCAGCGGCAGCGGAGTGCCCTTACCGGGTGAGACGATCGATTCGACCGTTCAATCGAACAAGCGGATCGATTACCTTGGCACGGTGCGCGGCCGCTTGGGCTTTACCATCACGCCGACTTTGCTTGTCTACGGAACCGGCGGTCTCGCCTATGGCGGGGTTGAGGCCGCCACCGGTATCGGCCAAACAAACCTTCCGTTTGGCGGGTTTGGTTCTTTTGGGAACATTTCCAATTCGCGCGTCGGCTGGACGGCCGGCGGCGGCCTCGAATGGTTGTTCGCCCCCAATTGGAGCGCCAAGGTCGAGTATCTCTATTACGATCTCGGGCGCGTGACGTACGGCCTCAGCCCGTTGACCCTCACGGATGCGGCCGGCGGCGTACTCTATTCGAGCGCTCCGTTCTCCACGACTCGTTTCAACGGTAATATCGTCCGCGCCGGTTTAAACTATCACTTCAACTTGTGGGGTCCGGCTCCGGTCGTCGCCAAATACTAGATCGAAGAAGGGCAATTCCTTTCGGGCAAACGTAAAACCCGGCCGCGAGGCCGGGTTTTGTTTTGTACCTGCGGCGTTGGTTGCGGGGACAGGATTTGAACCTGTGACCTTCAGGTTATGAGACGGTTCATGAAAAGTTCTCCCCACTTCGAATGATTGCGCAGTACTGCGGTAAGTATTTGATTTGTATTGCTTTTTATCGGAGATGGGCTTCTAGGTGGTTCGCATGAACTCGCGGCGACTTTCGCCCGCATGTGTCCATGGTGAGTCCATGGGATTGTCGGTGCACCGCGGCGAGATGATCGGAACTAATGTCGGTCAGAGGCCAAGCTCCATGCCGAAATTGACCAAACGCATCGTCGAGGCCGCGGAGCCGCGCGAGAAGGACTATATCATCTTTGACAGCGATCTGCCGGGGTTCGCCATCCGCATCCTGCCCAACGGCAAACGCTCCTATCTGATCCAGTACCGGGCAGGCCGGATGCCCTTGGGTGCGTAATAGAACGAGGACCGTCCAATCGACAGAAGACGGCATTGCGCGCTCAGGCTCACCAGATGGCCGCGTACGATCATCGCCTTGCGGTCCTTCCGGTTCAGCGCCTGAGCGCTTTGGACAAGAAATCCCGCTCCACGGTAAGCTGTCCGATCTTGGCGTGAAGCTCCTTGACCTCGGTTTCGTGATCCAGCCGCACACCTTCCGTGCCGTTCGAGAACACTTGCCCAGGCCCTCAACCGCTTGCCGCTTCCAGCCGCTCACTTGGTTCGGGTGAACCTGGTGCCGGGCCGCAATCTCCTGCACCGTTTGTCGCCCCGCAGCGCTTCCAGCGCTATCCGGGCCTTGAAATCCGCCGTAAATAGGCGCCGCTTCGTCATCGCATATTCCTCCGTCGCTCATGGTGGAATACGCCTTAACCCCCTGTCCGATTTTCCGGGACCAGCTCAGAGGAAGGTTCCACCCAGATAGTTGTCGATAGGTCTGGTAGCTGACGAGCGGTTGGGTTGGGTTAACTGACCAGATCGAAGCCTCGTGACAAAGGCCGCCTTGGGCGGTCGAGCAACCCGACGGGCCATAACGTGAGTGAAGCCTGTGCAGACCTCGAAAGTGAAATCGCGGATGCCGACCCGGCTGAATGACGGGGAAGGCTGCACGGACGGGAACCGGTTCATGTACAGGTTGCTAAGCAACGGACTGATCACCCCGCCTTGAGGGGTGCCGCGCTTGTTCGATTTTCCACCAGAAATGGTTGTCTTGCCATTCGCGCCTTGTTCCTCAACCGGCACCGTCAGCCACATCTTGATGAGGTGGAGGACGTCTCGATCAACGGTCCGGCGGGCGCGCCTGCTTGGCGTCAGCCGTCCGCGCGGCCTCCGCCCGCAACTGCGAAATATTCAGATCTTGGCGTGTAATCTCGATTGTCGGCATGCTGCCCGCTCCGCGAATCAATGACGTGCTGCATCGAATCACGTTTGCGGCTGGTTGGGAATCCCCCAAGAGTCAAGTTTACGGGCGGTTGGTATAAGACCAAAACCTCGATGAGGGACGCCCCGCGAGAACGGTTCGACTTTCTTGGTTATGCGTTCGGACCCATCACTTTCGGAAGGATGGCCATTGGTATCTCGGGGCCAGTCCATCACGGAAGAGCATACAAAAGATCAAAGATAAAGTTGGATCGATGCTGCGGCGTGGCGACAACCGCCCCCTGGATGAGATCGTCTTGGACCTGAACCGAGTACTTCGGGGATGGTCGAATTACTTCTCCTTGGGGACGCGTGTGCCGGCGAACCGGGGGGTCGATAATCACGTTTACGATCGGATGCGAAACTTCCGCGCCAGGCGGCACAAAGTGGGCACTCGTGGCACCCGCTGGCACGCGTCCACTATGGATCAAGACCGACAGCTTTGCAGTGAAGTCAATCGAAGAGCCGGATGCCGGAAATCGGCACGTCCAGTGCGATGAGCGGGGACGGGAACGGGGTATTGGCCAATCGGCCCCAAGCCACCGCGCCCCGTCCTCGACTCTACTTTCCAAAATATGGACCATGCCGGCCTTTCCGGTCAGCGTGCGGTGTGTCTATCGCGGACTTGGCCAGTGCCATCCTGCGGTGAGAGTCCGAGGCAATGCGCAACTCGGCCCCTCGTGCGAACATGCAAAAACATTGCCTAATGGCGTTCGGCGCCGTC
>QHBR01000024.1 GCA_003244015.1 Hyphomicrobiales bacterium
TTTTTCGAGGTGCCCTTAAGAATGATTTTGGGCGGCATTATTAAACAGTGCATAAGTATTCAGACGCTTCAGGCGGCGTATTTGAGCGTGTCCTCTTGGAAGAAGGAGCGGATTTTCCCAGCGTTGCGCTCCAAGGAATTCGTCGACGATTTCACCTCTGCCTTGAAGTCCACGTAGCTCCGAATGGCGCTGCGTCCGGCCGTATCTGACTTCAGATGTTTCCACACTAACTCATCCGGATTACGATACAGCGAATAGGGAGGCAGAAAAAACAGACGTAATTTCCCGCCCAGTCTTTCAACGAACCCCTTAGTCTTCTTGGCGCGATGCGCGGGGCCGCGATCGACGATCAGATAAATTGGGCGCGTCGCTCCAACCATCAGACGTTTGAGGAATTCGATGAAAACATCGGCGTTAACCCCGCTCTTCTCCTTGATAATGAAACGCATTTGACCGCGCACCGTGATCGCCGAGATCAGGCTCATGCCGTAGCGACCACCGGTTGCTTCGACGACCGGCGTTTCGCCTCGTCGCCCCAGGTTCGGCATGCATGATAATCCGAGCGGATATGCGCGGCGTCGCCGAAATACATCTCGGCCTTTCTCCTTGTGCACCGAGGCGTTGATCTTCGGGTATCCTTTCTTCAACCATTGCTGGACCAGTAGCTCGTCGCGTTCCAACGGGCGATGCAGAGGCTTCTCACAAGGGATGCCGAGCTGCGCTAAGAGACGTCCGACCGAGACGCGGCTCAATGTGATCTTGAATTTCTTCTTGATCAATTTGGCGACCATATCGCGTGTCCCCAACGCGAAGGCGAACTTCATCTGCAACGAATCCTTTTGCGTCAACGTATCAAAGATTCACTTCAGCGCACGTCCATCGAGTTTGGGCGGACGCCCGAATAATGACTTCGCCTTCAACGCGCCAAAACCGCCACGCCGGTAGCGCGCCAGCCATCCGTAAACCGTCGACCGGTTCTGCCCAAAAACCTGAGCGATAGCTTCCGGGCTTTGATCCTTTTGCACCTGGCGGACGACGGTTGCGCGTATCGCTTCCAGCGTGCGGTGATCCAATCGGCGTGCATGATTTTCTCGCATGCACCAAGTGAATTGTTCTGCCCCGGTCAGTCAACTAAAATGTCTATCTATCAATCAAGGCAATAAGTCGCTTCACACTCATGCGGCGTATTTGAGAGAGGGTTTCCGATAGATGGAGCGGGTTTTTTCTGAGATCGCTTTACAGTTGGCGCATGGACGACCGAACCTTGCGGTGAAGTCTTCCTTGCCGGTGATGACCATGCGGAATGCGAAAATACTTATGGACTGATTAATAGACTCTCAAGCTTGAATTCTTCCGTGAATTGACGACGCGTCGTACCCATCAAACACCTTTCCACCTCCATTAGGAGCTTATCAGAGGTGTCCACCATTTCGAGGGAGGGTCGAAAACCTGTGATATTGTCTGCGTCGTCAAGCGCGATAACGTGATTGGGCAAGGTATCAGCCGACAACGTCAGGGCCAACGGGCGTCATGACTAGCACTAACAGGCCGAAGACATGACTTCACCCATGATCAAACACAACGCGGAAAATAACCCTTGATCAGCGGCCGCCGTCCAGAAATGACAGCGCTCTGCAGGCTCTAGCGCGACGCTCTGGCGACGTGTTGGACTTTCGGTGTCGCGGAGCGTAAGACCGATCCTGAGGGAAGATCATCACGCCATAGCGCGGAACTAAGCCGCAAATTCGGATTTCCCGAAAAGTTGAACATCACTAAAGTTGGCGGCTTCGTGGTTATCGTAAATTGGCCCATACTATTCGTTGTGTTCGCCCCGATAAGACGTTGCCCCGGCTGGAACGGCAGATTCAAACGCTCAATTTCCGCCCCAGTTCCATTGAAGAAGACAATGGCGACGTAACCGCTATTGCTTGAGCTATAAGGCACCTGCATTGGCACGGAAAACGAGACCGCATCGCCCGGCGTTACTGGGAAAGGCGTAGAGTGTACCGACATGGTTTGTCCCACCGCAACGACGACGCGTTGAGATGGTGACACAACATTGGTTGTGATGGTGGTATTGGAGGTTTGGTCAACATATAGCGCCGAGCCCAGCAACACATTGGCCGGCCCGTTGCAATTGCACTCCGTATTGATACGCGATCCTACCAACGCAGTGGCGGCACCAAAAGGAACGGTGTTTATAAATGATGCTGTCGTCGTGATGTTCAGCGTTCCGTCGTCGACCGCGTAAGCGAATATTTTTGCGCCGGCGACCGGCGTTCCCTGCGAGGTAAGTGTTCCCGTGAAACCCCCATTTGTTTCCGTTGCGTTAATAACCGTTTCTGCTGCAGCATAGCGGTCGACCACATAGGTCATCGTGCCGGGCTGTGTTTCAGGCAGGGCGTCTAATGGCTGCGGATTCCACGATTGAAGGATGGCATGATCGGGAACTGCCGGTGAATTGGTCTCGATGCCCGCAAATTTCTGTTCCGCGGCCGTTGTCCATTCTACCGCATCGTCGCTGTAATTCCCGTCGTAGATAATACCAAATGGGATATTTACAGCGTGAAGAAGCGCCTGTAACTCGGTAAGCTGTCCGCTCCAGCCTGTTCCTTGCCAGGCCACATCCGAATGGAAGAAGGCCAACGGCTGCCCCACAGCCGATTGATAGGCATTCGCCCATTGCATGATTAGTTGAGTCCAGTTGGCGGGGCCACCAGCCCCCACTACAGGTTCAATATCGCCTACCTGCGCTTTCGGAAAATAGCTGTGCACGATTGCAATTTGCATTGCAATGTCTTGTGCAATTGCTGAAATGGACGCTTGGGGGGCGCCAGGCTCAGTGCTGACAGTACCGAACCACAACGGTTCGTCCATCGCCACATACTGCAAATTAGCGCCAAGGCTCTTTAGGTGTGCAAGGCCGTTTGCAAGTAGCTCGCCGTCAAATCCTTCAACCTGTCCGCACTGAGGACCTTTTCCTCCACACAAGACCGGGTCGTTACGATTAAGCAGCCCATACTCGATCGCGAGAGCAATATGCCGCTGTCGCAATCCGACGATCACCGATCGTAGATCGGCATCCGATGCGTTGGCGACGAATTGCGGGTAAAGTTTGAATATTTTCACATGCGACGCGGCCCGTGGCCACGGCGCGCTTGGCTGGAACAGATTCATGAAATCAGGCGCCGGTATTGGCGGCTGGTTTCTTGGCGCGAACCAGATGGTTGCGGCTTCCGGCCCTGCTGCGGCTGGCATTCCGCCAAGAACGAGACCGAGGATGGTGAGGATAAGAATTTTGCTGTTTCCAGCCAAATGTTTGTGAATATTATTAAGCATCGCATTCATTCAATTATACTCATTCTGGAACGCCGCGGACAACAGGTTGCACCTATGCTTCCAGCATAGTCCTGGAACCTTGCCAGGACATTGCCGGTAATGCTCACAACTGTCGGGATATTGTGAAAACAGCCGCAGTGGTCCGGCCGTTTATTGGCATCAGTCCAAGCGCCGTGGAGGACGCTCTGGACGTGCTTGGGCCGGAGGACGTCACCGCTGTCGACGCGGTAATCCTAAATCGCATCAACGCGAGGAAGAGTGCTTGAGAAGGCGAGAGAAGGAGCCGTTTCGCTTGGGATCGTGCTCATTGTCCATGTTTTGGACAGAAGTTACTGATATCCCAAGTTTATACATGACAATTCAGGCAGTGTAGCGGACATGCTTTGACGAGGTTGTTGCGGCGAGATCGTCGCGGGTATTGGCACGCGGCTTGTTTTTGATCGTCTG
>QHBR01000265.1 GCA_003244015.1 Hyphomicrobiales bacterium
AACAAAGGGCCGATGCCGCCTCTCTGGGAAGCCCGATGTCAAGCGCGACAAGAACGATAGGGCGGATGCCGCGGCGATCCGCGAGGCCGCGACCCGTCCGGCCATGCGTTTCGTTCCGGCGAAGACGGCTCTGCGGCAATCCGTCTTGATGCCGCATCGAACGCGAGCGCTTCTTGTCCGGCGGCGCACGATGCCCGCTCATGCATGTCCCGCAAAACTTGCCCGGCGTTTTCGATTCCGGAATGCTCCAACTCTTTGAAGATGCAACGCTGCTTCCCTTGGGCTATAAACCCTTGAATCGCGAACGGTATGGTCGCAATCAGCGAACTTCGCACAAACTTTCCTGGCCGCACCCAAAGGTTCGCGTCGTCCCCCTTCGCGGCGGAAAGTCAAGGGCTTGCCACGCTGCGGTCCGCGCGCGCGACAATACAAACTTTAGGACGACCCGTGTGCCTCTCGATGGCAAGCCGATGGCGGATCTTTCCCTCACGCTCAGCCCTCAAACGCCCGCCGACTTCGCGGCTATCGAAAAGCTCGACGAGCGCGCTTTTGGGCCGGGCCGGTTCGCCCGTTCGGCGTACAGGCTGCGCGAAGGGGGCGAGCCGGACTACGCCTTGTCCTTCGTCGCGAGGGTCGGCACCTTGCTTGTCGGCGCCAACCGGATGACGCCAATTTTCTGCGCCAACCGGCCCGCGCTGCTTCTTGGCCCGCTGACCGTCGATCCGCCATTTCGCGCGGGCGGACTAGGCGAAGAGCTGGTTATGAAATCGCTGGGCGCCGCGCGGGCGGCGGGACACGGATTAGTTCTGCTCGTCGGCGACATGTCCTATTATGGCCGGATGGGTTTCGCGCCGGTACCGCCGGGCAGGCTCGTTTTCGCGGGGCCCGTCGATCCAGCGCGTCTGCTCTATTGCGAACTCGTCGAAGGCGCCTTCGAAGGCGTGCGGGGAAAGGTGCGGCGGGTAAGGTAGCGTCGCTTCTTCTTGAAGCCTCCGCGCTTTCGCGCGAAAAAGTAGGCCCTTGGGCGGCAAGATCAAGATCGTTCTTGTCCAGTCCGTCATTCCCAAAGCGAGGCCCCCGCATCCCGCCCTGCGAGAAACCAATAGACCGAACCGGAAATCAGGCCGGCAACGAAGAAAACCAGGGCAAACCGCAATTCCATGAAATTGTAGTCTGCCGCTCGTGGCAGGTGCAATCCTGCGCGGATGACCCATGGCGCGGACGCGGCGGCGAGACCGGTGGCGCCGCTATACCAGGAAAGCGCGCGCACTCTGGGCAACCTCACCGATCGAGGCCACGGCAACGACGGGCACGGCGCAGACCGTCACGATCGCCATCCAGACGAAGCCGGTCAGCGCGCTCAAGCCGCCGCCATTAAGCCCGTCAACGATATCCGCATCGGCAAGCGCCCAGACGGCAAACTGGATCAAAGCAAAACCCGCCGCGCGCGTCACCGGATCGGCGAGCGCCGCGACCGTCAAAAAGACGAGTCCCGCGCCAATCGCGACCGCCGTGGCGAAGATCACGCCGATCGCTCGTCGCAGCCAAACCATGCGGACCTTTCGTTCGATCAACCAAGACTGTCCGGCGCCTTTCGCGGCGCGGGGCATTTCGAGGCATTGCTTTTCGAATCGTGTCTTTCAGGTGGAATTTTGTCGATATTTTCCAAAAATACGAGACTATATGCACCCACCGTGTGTCTCGCGCAAAGCGCGCGAAGAGCCTGTCAAGAACGAGGACGGGTCGAAGCCCCCATGTATATCATCGCCCGCAACATCTCCGGCCCGCGGTTGCGATGCGAGGCCTTGATGGTCGATAAGAAAAGCTTCACGCCCTGGCCTCCGGTCACGGAAGATGGCTGGCGGCGGGCCTATAAATTCCGCGACCGGCTCATGGCCGAGGTGGTACGTCTCGAAATCGATCCGTTGGGGGAAGAACTCAAGGTCATCGAGGCGGTTTATATCCGCTGATCGCCCGCGCGCTTTACTCCTTTGGTCACTGCGTTCGACCCCGGACTATGTCTAGTGAGGTTAGGTTCGCGCCGATGCTTTAACATGAAGTCGGTCCCGATCATGACGCTCCCCAGTAAATATGTGGAAATGAATAATAACGTGAAACGCTTCTCGTCTTCTGAGACTTTAGCGTACCGTTTCTTGAATTGAGCCGCAAATCTGTCACTCAAACCAAGCTGAGACTCTATCACTGCCGAATTGTTCAAATCATCCTCAAGCGCGCTCAGGTTCCCTGCTTTATACTGCGCTAGAAGATTTTTTTGAACCTGCGATTTGCCTCGATGTCGACAGCCGCATCGGCTTGATCCTCCCTGCTCACTGCCATTGTCCATGTCCACGCGAGCAGATTGAGGCGACTTTGGAGGGCTTTAAACGCTGCGACTGTGAGAATTTTTGGGTCCGGCTGTTGCTTCGCCTTTTCTTGAAGGTAAAGAATTTCCCACATATTCATCCTGATTTGCTGGAGATCAATTGCCAGTTGCGAACGCTCAAGATGCAGACGTTCCTCCGTAGCTTTATTAGCGAACTGGTTCTGAAATACCCAAGAGAATAAAACTATTACCGATCCAATAACACCGATCCATGGGAACTGGTGCCACCTTAACGAGGAAACAGCCTTTGAAATAGATCGAGTCATCGCTAGCCCTCGCGAATGCCCATATGGTGCGACGAGAAGCGAGTGGGCTTTCTCGCCTGTCGGCTGGCCGGCCTATCCCCGTGTCTCGTTACATTCCCACAAAGCTAGGGCAAAAATTTAATCGCGACGCCATTGATGCAATAGCGCAAATGCGTCGGCGGCGGGCCGTCTGGAAAGACGTGGCCCAAATGGCTGCCGCAGCGGCTGCAATGCACCTCCGTCCGCACCATGCCGTGGCTTTTGTCCTCGGTACTCTCGACCGCGCCGTCGAGGGGATCGTTAAAACTCGGCCAACCGGTGCCGCTCTCGAATTTTTTGGCCGACACGAAAAGGCGCTGTCCACAGCCGGCGCACACGAAGGTGCCCGGCCGCTTTTCATGATTGAGGGCGCAGCTTCCCGGGGCCTCCGTGCCATGCGCGCGCATGATTCGATATTGTTCCGGGGTGAGAAGGCGCCCCCATTCTTCATCGGTATGCGTCACTTCAAAGGTTTTGCCCTGCATGGTCTCATTCCCCGCGAGGCAGACCAATTGTCTCCAGCCTCGCCAAAGTTGGACACACTTACCCCGATTTCGGCACCAAAATCGCGACGGTCTCTCACACAGAGTATATGGACCTCTGGGCTTTGGCGGAAGGCGACTGGCGAATCATGCCACCATATCGCTGGTAGTTGACTCAACAGCCTTTGACCTCAGTTCCACGACACGATCCTTAATCGCCTTCCGGTTACGTTTCATGAACTTGCCGAGTTCGACGAAAGTGGTCGAACTTCTCACCGCGTCGCAAATTTGGTTATGCCAAGCAGGCGCCTCCTGGATTTCGGCGATTGAGGTGCAAGGTTTGTCGATCACGATCGAGCGGGTTGCTTTAGGGAACAATTCGTTGTTATCGGCTGCGGCACTCACCTCCAGAAAATTGAGTAACTCATTGAACGCTTGCCGCTTCTTGTCGTTTGAATCAGCATTGATCAACCGATCTTCTCGCTCGGTTATACAACTGAAAAACTCTTGCATCGCCTGGAGGTCGGCGGTCTTCCGCGCGTAACGAATCTGGCATCCAACAAACCACAGTCCGACTACGGCTGCTATAGCGGCGATTGCTTGGCCAACTGCCGCCACCATTGCCCAATCTTCATTGCTCACTTTGCGCCCGAGGACTCGCCTGATGCAGCGCCGCCGGATGAGGCAGGTGTTGGCGCCGGTGCTGGGGCCGGCGGCGCAGCCAATCCTGCCTGAGTATTGGCGGACGTAAGCCCTCTTTGCCCCGTTTCGCTGAGCGGGATTGCGCGACTGAGCCCAGCCCTTTGGTTGGCCGAGGTCATTCCGTCCTGGGCGATGACAGGATACATCGTTTTCATTTTTGTCTCCGAAAAAGCGATTCGAATTACTCGAAGCAAGCACATGCCTAACAATGAAATTGTCAAGAGCAGAAGCCGCTCATACATCCAAATTGGCGACGCTGAGCGCGTTTTCCTGGATGAATTCGCGGCGCGGCTCGACGATATCGCCCATCAATTTGACGAAAATATCCTCGGCGTCGTCGCCTTCCTTGATCTTGACCTGCAGCAGGGTCCGCGCTTCCCGGTCGAGCGTCGTCTCCCAGAGCTGATCCGGGTTCATCTCGCCGAGCCCCTTGTAGCGCTGCATCTGGGAAATGCCCTTTTGCCCTGCCGCCATCACCGCGTCGAGAAGGTCACCTGGCCCCGACACCTGGGCCTGATCGCCCCTGCGCAGAAAAAGCGCAGGCCTTGCGAAGACATCGCGCAGCGACTGCGCATGCTCGTTGAGGCGGCGCGCCTCGGTCGAAGCCAAGAGTCCGGCGTCGAGGCTCGCTGCCTGACGCACGCCGCGCAGTTCGCGGCTGAAGACATAGCCGCCATTTTCGACCGCGCCACTCCAGCCGCGCTCCATATCCTCGGCGCGCTCGTCGAGACGGGCGGCGATCGTTGCGGCAAAACCCATGGCCTCGGCCTCGTTTTCGGGCGACACCGGGTTCAACGCGCCGGCGATCGCCGCCTGTTCCACGGTTTGGCGGTCGTAGCGCGAATGCAGGCCGCCCAGCATCTGGCGCACGATCCGCGCCTCTTCGACGATCGCGCGCAAGTCTTCGCCGGCGCGCTCCTCGCCGCTCGAAAGCCGCAGCACGGCGGCCTCAAGACCATTGCCGATCAGATAGTCCTCGCGCGCGCGCTCGTCCTTCAAATATTGTTCGGAGCCGCCACGCTTTACTTTGTAGAGCGGCGGCTGCGCGATATAAAGATGCCCGCGTTCGATCAGCGCGCGCATCTGGCGGAAGAAAAACGTCAGCAGAAGCGTGCGGATGTGCGAGCCGTCGACATCCGCGTCGGTCATGATGATGATCTTGTGATAGCGCAGTTTGTCGGCATTGAAGTCGTCGCGCCCGATCCCGGCGCCGAGCGCAGTGATCAAGGTCCCGATTTCCTGGCTCGACAGCATTTTGTCGAAGCGCGCCCGCTCGACATTGAGGATTTTTCCACGCAACGGAAGCACGGCCTGATACTCCCGGTTGCGGCCTTGCTTGGCGGAGCCGCCCGCCGAATCGCCCTCGACGAGAAACAATTCCGCCTTGGCAGGATCGCGCTCCTGGCAATCGGCGAGTTTGCCCGGCAGATTGGCGACATCGAGCGCCCCCTTGCGGCGGGTTAGCTCGCGTGCCTTGCGCGCCGCTTCGCGTGCCTGCGCCGCTTCCACCACCTTGCCGGCGACGACGCGGGCATCCTGCGGATGCTCCTCGAACCAAGCCCCGAGCATTTCGTTGACGAGGCCTTCCACCGCCGGCCGTACCTCGGAGGACACCAGCTTTTCCTTGGTTTGCGAGGAAAATTTCGGGTCGGGAGCCTTCACCGAAAGCACGCAAGTCAGGCCTTCGCGGCAATCGTCTCCGTTGAGATCGACCTTCTCGCGCTTGGCGAGACCGGCGCGCTCCGCGTAACCTGTCACCTGACGGGTCAGCCCCGCGCGCAGACCGGCGAGATGCGTCCCGCCGTCGCGCTGCGGAATATTGTTGGTGAAGGCGAGCACATGCTCGTGGTAGGAATCATTCCACCAAAGGGCGGCTTCGACCGTTATCTTTTCGCGTTCGCCTTTGATCACGATCGGGTTCGAAATGAGCGGCGTCTTGGCGCGATCGAGGTAGCGCACGAAAGCCTCAAGCCCGCCGTCGTAGAAAAACTCCTCCCGCCTGACCTCGGCGCCGCGAAGATCGGCGAGTTCGATGCGCACCCCTGAATTCAGGAAAGCGAGCTCGCGCAAACGATGTTCGATCGTCGCATAGTCGAAATCGACCATCGTGAAGGTTTTTGGCGAAGCCAGAAAGGTGACTTCGGTGCCGCGCCTGGGCTTTCCGCCGGTTTCTGGCGCGGGCCCCGTGACTTCAAGCTGCATGACCGCGTTGCCATTTTCGAAACGAAGGACATGCTCTTTGCTGTCGCGCCAGATCCGCAGTGTCAGCCAGCTCGAAAGCGCGTTGACGACGGACACGCCGACACCGTGCAGACCGCCCGACACTTTGTAGGAATTCTGATCGAATTTTCCGCCGGCGTGCAGCTGGGTCATGATGACCTCCGCCGCCGAGACACCCTCCTCGCGATGAATATCCGTCGGAATCCCGCGCCCGTCGTCGGTGACAGTGACCGAACCGTCGGCATTGAGCGTCGCCGTGACGCGCGTAGCGTAGCCGGCCAGCGCCTCGTCGATGGCGTTATCGACAACTTCATAGACCATGTGATGGAGGCCGGAGCCATCGTCGGTATCGCCGATATACATGCCTGGGCGTTTGCGCACGGCATCGAGCCCGCGCAGCACCTTGATCGAATCGGCGCCGTAATAGGCTTCTGTTGCGGGGGCCAAGGGGACCGGCGGCTCGTCGTCGGATTCGTCCATTGGGAGTGCGAACTTTCTGGTCTTGGAAAAAGCTAAATCGCCTGATTTTCGATTGTAACCTGAACAGACCTTAAGATCATATTTTTTAATCTATTTTCGAGCATTTCCGGGGGGTTTAGCGGCGCTATTCACACGTGCCTTTTGCTCGCTGCCTGGCGGATCCGCAAACGCCGCGGACGACTTGATTTTCCGGGCCGCGATCCGCATCGGCGAGGCGGCTTTTTGGATAAAAACCGCCACGTCCGGCCAGCGAACCGGACGCGGCTCCTCGGTCGAGACCCTCAAAATGCGCGCGCGGACCGTAGCGTCCAAGCCGTGAAGCGTGCCGCCATTTGCAAATCGCATGGCTCTCAGGCAGCTAACCCGGCCCGGCCCTGCCGGCAATCAGAAGGCCATTTTTGTCGGCGCCGACGACGACCCTCTCGCCGTCGTGGATCTCTCCGGCGAGGATCAATTCGGCCAAGGGATCCTGCACGTTCTTCTGGATGACCCGCTTCAAAGGCCGCGCGCCATAGGCTGGATCATAACCCTTGGCCGCAAGCCACGCGCGGGCCTCGGCCTTCAGCTCGAGCGTGATCTTGCGATCCTCCAAAAGTTTGGCGAGCCGCACGAACTGAATATCGACAATCGCACCCATATCCTCGCGGCGTAGCCGGTGGAACAGGATGATTTCGTCGACGCGGTTCAAAAACTCCGGCCGGAAATGCGTGCGCACGATTTGCATCACTTCCGAATGGACGGCGGAGGAATCCTCGCCGTCTTTTTGCAGCACGAGCAAATCGGCGCCGAGGTTGGATGTCATGACGATCAGAACGTTGCGGAAATCCACTGTGCGCCCCTGCCCGTCGGTCAGGCGGCCGTCGTCAAGCACTTGCAGCAAGACGTTGAAGACATCGGGATGCGCCTTCTCGATCTCGTCGAAGAGGACGACCTGATAGGGCCTGCGGCGCACCGCCTCGGTCAAGGCGCCACCCTCCTCATAGCCGACGTAGCCAGGCGGCGCGCCAATCAGGCGGGCGACCGAATGTTTCTCCATATATTCCGACATGTCGATGCGCACGAGCGCGGCGTCGTCGTCGAAAAGGAAGGCGGCGAGCGCCTTGGTGAGCTCGGTCTTGCCGACCCCCGTCGGCCCCAGGAACATGAAGGAGCCGATCGGGCGATTAGGATCCTGCAGGCCCGCCCGCGCCCGCCGCACCGCGGTCGAGACCGCCTTGACCGCTTCCGCCTGGCCGACGACGCGGCGGCTAAGCGCTTCCTCCATTTTCAAAAGCTTGTCGCGTTCGCGCTCAAGCATTTTATCGACGGGAATGCCGGTCCAGCGCGAGACGACCTGCGCGACGTGGTCGGCGGTCACCGCTTCGTCCACGAGAACGCCGCCGCGTTTCGCCCCGGTCTCGGCGAGCCTTCTTTCGAGACCGGGAATGACGCCGTAAGCGAGTTCGCCGGCGCGCTGAAATTCGCCGCGCCGTTGTACCTGAGTAAGTTCGTTGCGGGCAGCCTCGAGCTGCTCCTTGAGTTTCTGTTCCGAGCCGAGTGTGTCCTTCTCGGCGTGCCAGCGCGTGGTCAACGACGCGGATTTCTCCTCAAGCCCGGCAAGTTCGCCACTGAGCTTCTCCAGGCGCTCCTTCGAGGCGGAATCGGTCTCCTTTTTCAAGGCCTCCTGCTCGATCTTGAGCTGAATGACCCGGCGGTCGAGTTCGTCGAGCTCTTCCGGCTTCGAGTCGATTTGCATCCGCAAGCGGGAGCTCGCTTCATCAATGAGATCAATTGCCTTGTCGGGAAGAAACCTGTCGGCGATATAGCGGTGCGACAGCGTTGCGGCGGCGACAATCGCGGCATCAAGGATGCGCACGCCATGGTGCAATTCGTATTTTTCCTTGAGACCGCGCAGGATCGAGATGGTGTCCTCGACGCTCGGCTCGGAGACGAATACCGGCTGGAAGCGGCGCGCCAGCGCGGCATCCTTTTCGACATGCTTGCGATATTCGTCGAGCGTGGTCGCGCCGATGCAATGGAGCTCGCCCCGCGCGAGAGCCGGTTTCAAAAGGTTCGATGCGTCCATCGCGCCATCCGCCTTGCCGGCGCCGACGAGCGTGTGCATCTCGTCGATGAATAAAATAATTCCGCCCGCGGCGGCGATGATTTCATTTAAGACCGCCTTCAGCCGCTCCTCGAACTCGCCGCGATATTTCGCTCCCGCGATCAGCGAGCCCATGTCGAGCGCGAGAAGCTTCTTGTCGCGTAAACTTTCCGGCACATCGCCATTGACGATCCGAAGCGCAAGTCCTTCGACGATCGCGGTCTTGCCAACACCTGGCTCGCCGATCAGAACCGGATTATTCTTCGTGCGCCGCGACAATACCTGAATGGTTCGCCGGATTTCTTCGTCGCGGCCGATCACCGGATCGAGTTTTCCCGCCCGCGCCGCCTCTGTCAGATCGCGTGCGTATTTCTTCAAGGCATCGTAGGCGTTTTCAGCGGTCGGATTGTCGGCGGTACGGCCCTTGCGGAGATCCTCGATCGCCGCATTGAGAGTCTGCGGCGTGACGCCCGCCCGGTCGAGGATCTTGGCCGCTTCCGTGCCTTTCTCCATGGCAAGCGCAAGCAACAGCCGCTCGACCGTCACATACGAGTCGCCCGCCTTTTGCGCGATCTTCTCGGCATTGTCGAAAACGCGCGCCGTTGCGGGCGCGAGATAGAGCTGGCCTGCGCCGGCGCCTTGCACCTTCGGCAATTTGGCAAGTGCGAGTTCCGTGTCGCGGAGCGCGTCGCGGGAGCGCCCCCCCGCCCTGTCGATGAGCCCTGCGGCGAGCCCCTCCTCGTCGTCGAGAAGAACCTTCAAAATGTGTTCGGGCGTGAACTGCTGGTGACCCTCGCGGACGGCGAGAGACTGGGCGCTTTGAACGAAGCCGCGCGCCCTCTCGGTATATTTTTCAATGTTCATGGTTGGTGTCTCCGCTCCGCGAAATAGCCCCAATGGGCGACCTTTGTAGCGAAATTGGATCGTGCATCTTGTTGCAGCGCTTCAATGAGATGTAGGGAAGAAACCGATGATTGGTAGGGTTCTTCGACCGCGAAAGATTTTGGAAGAGTCCATTGTGCTGAAGACAGACGGATGTCGCAAGCCGGTAGAGACGCCCCACTCGCCCCTGTGCGCGGATGGCGTTGGCGTTGAACCCGCAACTCAGGTCTTTACGCGGAAAAAATCGCCAGACCAAACGCCGGATAGGAAGCGCGTGGCCTTTCTGCCTTGCCGCGATACCTCAGCGCTTGTGAGCGCTATTGTCCACTTCTGTCCTAACAACGGGCTTTCCGAGAGACTGAGATGATCCCCCTTGGGGTGCTCCGGCGTGCTCAAAAATTTGGTCAAAGTAACCTCCTTTATGAAAACGGATAAGATATATTGGGCACCCGCGCGGCGCGCGAGCGGTCCGCGCTCGCACTTTCGAACTGCCAAAGAAAACCCCACATCGCGGGCATTTCGAGCTCCAGTCGCCGTCACCCGCCCATCACCTTGACGGTCATCGGCGTCCCCGCCTATATACTTGGTGCAAAATTCTTGCAGACTGTGTGGAAAGTCGGAC
>QHBR01000404.1:0-1554 GCA_003244015.1 Hyphomicrobiales bacterium
CGCGCGGAAGGGATATTTTTCGAGATGCCCTTATATTGAGCCGTAGGCATTGTAAAAACCCGTGAACGACGTTCGCGTGAAGCTAGCAGCCTTTCACGCTTCGTTTCGCGGCGGTTTCCGCTCGACGTGGCGAAAGCTCCATTCGACAACCATGCCGGCTCCGGTTTCACCGTGGACGACGATCTGGGCGCAACTGCGCGGCCCGTCCGGCGCCGCGAAAAAAATGCTTTCCTCGATGCCTGCCTGCCCGGCCGTTGTTTCGAAAAGCCATCGTCTCCCATTCGGCAAAACACACAACACGGCACGGCCTTCGCGAACCCGCTTTAGGCGCACGTTCGGATGGATGTGAAAGCGCAAGGCAACGGCGCGCGTCTCAATCGGCCCGCCGGCCCCGGCGGCGCGCAAACGATCGGTGCCCTCGAGCATCTTGCCGTCCCTGTTGAGCGTGATGCGGCGTTCGTGGATTAAGCCGAATCGCGCTTCGTAACCATTATGCGCGAGAACCACCATTGTTCCCGAAGGCAGGTCGTGGCGCTCGACATCGACCTTGTTTGGACCCGCGACAGTCTGATCGCCGAGCCATTTTCGCAATCCCGTGTGAGAGGCGAAACGGCACGAGGAGGTGTCGTCGATGACGAGTGTCGAATGTGCCGCCGTCATCCGGGCCGCCTCGCGCGCCGGCGCGCGATTGGCATCCGGCGCACCGCAATTGATGACAAGCCGCTGCGCGCCAACTGAAAACTCGAACGACGAACATCCGGCATGCGCGCGATGGGAAAAAATTTGTGGCGGCGGGCGTCCCGCGTCGATCAAGGCAATGGCATCTTCTGCCTCGAGGCGCTGGTAGCCCGAGTGCCGCGCACTAGTGAGCGGCTGCGCCCGCACGTCGTCATAGGCGAGAATCGTCGCAAGCAGTTCGGGCGGCGTGACGCCCATGCCATTGAACAAGGCGAGCGTGCCGTCGCCATGCCGGAATAGACGCAACATCGGCATCATGCGATCAATCGCGTTGAGGAGTTGCGCCGGGGGTTGTAACCCGCGCGCGGCATAGGCCTGCCGCAAGGGAAGCAAATCTGGAAGCAAGTCGAGCAAGATCTCCGGATTGCGGCTGACGTGGCCACCGTCTGGAAGAATTTGCCGCTCAAGCTCCTCGGCAAGCGGTTTCGTGCCTTTGCGGGTCAGATTGCTTGTGCCTTCGACGCAAAGACCGAATTCGGCGAGGGCGATCGCGGCAATGAGGCGCGGTTCGCCGGAGAGCCCCCCCGCGATCTTGCGCTCCAGGAAAACCTGAGTGCGGCCGAGACCTTTCATGAAGCGGCGGTAGAAGACGCGGTCGGCGCCATCGAGGATCACTGGCGATTGCGACAGAAAGGCAAGCATGCGTCGCGCCGCGACCTCGGGCTCCCATGCCGGAATTGGACTGGGCTTGCCCGCCAAGCTCAAAAAATCATCGACGAGGGCGCGAGCATTGGCGCGCGCCACGGAGGTGTCGGCGGCGCGCAGATGGCGGAGCCAGCCGAAACCCGCGAGAGCCCGCGCCCATGCGGCCGATCC
>QHBR01000404.1:1660-4236 GCA_003244015.1 Hyphomicrobiales bacterium
GTCCTTATATCTTGCGGCGCAATCAAGAGCCTCTCCGGCCGCCGCCGCCCTAGCCCGATGGCGACACGCGCGGGCGCAACGAGGCCGCGCCGCAAAGCCATTCCCGCGCGAGCCGCAAGGAGACCCGCGACGCGCAACCAGTCCCTGAATGTCGCGCCGGCCAGGGCTCAACTCCTCGATTTCACATGCCAGCACGCGATCGAAGCGCGATGCGGCCGGCAAGACCTTTTCCATGGGCGCACAGTCGCCGGAAGCCCGGCCGACCCCGCCCGGGGCATTGCGTTATCGATAAAATTCCTAACGGGTTCATTAACCGCGTCGCAACAGGCGGGCGGCGAAGAAACCATCGAGGCCGGAAAGTCGCGGCTCGGCGGCGGGAAGATGCGACGGCAATGTCCGCAATTCGCCGTTTTCGTTCAAGAGTTCGGGCAAATCGCCAACCTCGCCGGGTTCTATCGGAACCCGCATAACGCCGGGATTGCGGCGAAGAAGAGCCGCAATTTGCATTTCGTTTTCTTCGGGTTCAAGCGAACAAGTGCAATAGACGACCATTCCGCCAGGCTTCACCAGCTCGACGGCTTTCTCGAGCAGACGTGTCTGAAGCGCCGTCAGCGCCACGATATCGCGCGGTTTTTTGATCCAGGCGATATCCGGGTGACGCCGGATTGTCCCCGTGGCGAGACACGGCGCATCGACCAGAATCGCATCGAACGGCACCGTCTTAAAGGTTACGATATCGGCAACGACGATGCTGGCGCGCAAATTGAGCCGGGCATAATTTGCGGCGAGCTTTTTCAACCGCTCGGCCGAACGGTCTATCGCCGTGACCTCGGCGCCGGCCGCCGCGAGTTGCGCGGCTTTGCCCCCGGGAGCGGCGCAAAAATCGGCCACCCTGGTCCCTGGTCCAGCCCGTAAAAGCCTCGCCGGCAGAGCTGCCGCCGCGTCCTGGACAAACCAGCGGCCTTCCGCGAAGCCAGCGAGTCCGGTCACCGGCATATGAGTCCGAAGCCGTAGCGAACCGGTCGGCAAGACGTTTGCTCCGAGCCGCTCCGCCCAAAACAAAGGGTCCGACAGAACCGTGAGATCAAGTGTCGGCTCCTCGCGATGGGCGCTTGCGATGGCGCGCGCCCCGGCCTCGCCATAGGTTTTACGCCAACGCTCCGCGAGCCATACGGGCGTGTCGTGCTCCAGCGGATCGCTTTCCAGCAGAATTTTTCCGCGCGCGCGGATAAGATTGCGCAAGACGCCGTTGACGAGAGAAGCGTAGGGCGCGTTTTTCGCCTCAAGACGGGTCATGTGGACAGCAAGATCGACGGCGGCGTGATCGGGAACGTCGAGAAAGAGAATCTGCGCCGACGCCGCGATCAGCGTCCATTCAAGGTGGGCGGCCTGACGCGGCAGACCTTTTTCCAAAAGCCCGGCCAGGGCGGCACGGATGGTGCCCAGCCGGCGGAGCGCGACGGTGACAATCGAGCGCGTCAAGGCGATGTCGCGAGGCTCCAAACCGCCAAGCCGCGAGAGGATCGCCGTGCCCGAAAAACACTCGTCGAGCGGATGACATCTGGCGACAATATCGCTCAGGATCGCCGCCGCGGCGAGACGCGCGGCAAGACCGGGGCACTCCTCGCTTTCCCGCCCCCGACTCTCGCCCGAAGCCAGTTGGTTTGGGCGGCCGTTCGAAACCTTGCGGCTACGCCGCCGGTCGGCCGGCGGACGCGGAGATGCGGTCAAACTAGAAGTCCCAGTCCAGCAGATTTGCAAACGCCAGTCATGGCGCTCTCCTAGCACGACTTATTGGACTTTGCCCAGATAGGGCAAGGATCTGGGAAAGCATAAACAACCGCCGCTTCCTTGCACCGGCTCCAAATGTTTCAGGCTCATGCGTTTTCAGGCTTGACCTCAGGGGGGAACTGCCTAAGCTAACCCAAAGTCAACGGTTTCCGCGCCGGGCGAGAGGGGCTGGAACTCTCTGCTGCGATTGACAGCGATCGTCCGGTCCAACAGTTGGCCATTCTAGGGTCCGGACTCAATTAATTCAGATCCAGTAGGCTAAGGTAGCGGCGAAGCAGAGGGCCGAAAAGAAGTTTTGCGCGAGCTTGTCGTATCGCGTGGCGATGCGCCGGAAATCCTTGAGCCTGCAAAAGCAGCGCTCGACGACGTTGCGGTTTTTGTAAGCCTTCTTGTCGTGGCGGATTTTCTTCTTACGGTTGGATTTGCCTTCGATGACGGGCTTGATGCCGCGCTCCTTGAGAAAAGCCCGGATCGCATCGGTATCATAGCCTTTGTCGGCGAGGAGCTCTTGGATGCCAGGGATGAGGCTGACGCATTCTTCGGCCATCACGCAATCGGCGATATTGCCAGCTGTGAGGATCAACGCCCAGGGCCGGCAAAACGCGTCAACTATCGCATGTATCTTGCTGTTGTGGCCGCCTTTCGTAAGCCCGATCGCCTGAAAATCCGCCCCCCTTTTCCGCCGTTGGCGCAGCGATGGACTTTCCCATGGCTGCTATCCAATGCAGCTTGTTCCGGCGGTTCGGAAGGACCAGCCACAGACTCGAATATCCTTTGCCAAACTC
>QHBR01000367.1 GCA_003244015.1 Hyphomicrobiales bacterium
GTATTTTTCGAGATGCCCTATAGAAATGCGTGGCGTCCTTGCGCCGGCCGGCCCTGGCTCCAGCATCTCATATCGTGAGGCGCACTAGCGGCGCCGACAGGTTTACAGTCAAGCCGTCCGCATTCCAGTCGCGGGAAATCTTGCCGGCCAATTGGCCCGTCACTGTGAGCCGGGCGAGTAAGCTGCCAAACCCTTCTTTTTTCGGCTGTCCGTTCAGCGGCGGCCCGCCACGCTCCCGCCATGCCAGCAAAAGTTCGTCCTTCCACACGGACCAGCTGACATCAACGTGGCCGCTCTCAGTCGATAACGCCCCATACTTTGCGGCGTTTGTCGCAATCTCATGCAACAGAAGCGCTAGGCTCGTGACGGCACTCCCACCAATGGGCACATCAGGTCCCACTATGATGATCCGCGCATCCCCTTGGGTGACGTAAGGAGAAACGATGGTCCGGACCAGAGCCGGCAAACTCGTCGCTTGACCGGATTTTCCCCCTCCCCCGGCGATGTCGGGCAGCGTGAGTTCATGGGCGCGCGCGAGTGCTGCCAGCCTTTCCCGGACTGCCTCGGCCAACTCCTTTGGCGTACCGGCAGTGCGCGCGCTGAGTGTCACCACGCTGCCCGCAAGCGCGAACAGGTTTTTCACGCGGTGATTCATCTCCCTGAGGAGAAGACGTACTGCCTCCTCCCGCTGCCGCAACGTCTCGTGCAGCTCTTTCTGCTCGTGGATCTCCGTGTTCGAGCCGATCCACTTGGAGATATTCCCAACCGCATTCCGCATGGCGCGGGCGCGGCTGAGATGCCATCGATAGGCGCCGTCGGCGCGCCGGAAGCGGTGCACGAATTCAAAGGGCTCGCCAGTCTCGATCGAGCGCTGCCAGACCCGGATATTTTCTTCGACATCATCCGGATGGATGAACTGCGTCCAGCCCCAATCGCGGATTTGATCGAACGTCAGCCCGGTGAACTCTGTCCATTGCTGGTTGAAATAATCGACATCTCCATTGGCGTTGGCAGTGAACAATTTCTGCGGCATCGTTTCTGCCATGAAAAGGAAACGCTGGGCGGCTTCCCGCGCCGCCGCTTCGATCTGTGTGCGTTGGGTTTCGATCTGTTTGCGGTGGGTGATGTCGGTACAGGCGCCAACCAGGTAGGTGGGGTTACCGTCGGAATCGCGCTCTATCTTGGCGCGGTCGAAGAGCCAGCGAATGCTCCCGTCCGGGTGGATGACGCGATATTCCATCTCTAAGTCGGCCCCGTCACGGCAGCGATTGATTGCGGCAACGAGTCCGGACACGTCGTCCGGATGGACGCGGACAATAAAATCGTCCGTGACTCGCACCGGATCGCCGGGCGCAAAGCCGAACAGACGCTTTAGATTGTTGTCGAACGCTAGGAACTCGCCCGTACATGGATTCCAGCGGAAAGTGCCTGTGTCCGAGGCCGCAAGAGCGATCTGCAGTTGCTCCTGACTCTCGCGCAACGCATCCTCCGTTCGTTCGGCTGCGGCGAGTGCGCCGCGCGCGGATCGGCGTAGCTCAAGTTGATCCATGACGACGGAAGCAAGATCTTTGAGCTGGGCGATCTCCTCCGCGCTGACCTCTCGCGGCTCCTTGCCGATCACGCAGAGCGTGCCAAGGTTGAATCCGTCGGTTGTCCGCAGCGGCACTCCAGCATAAAACCGCAGGCCGAACTCGCCTGCGACGAGTGGATTGGCGAGCGCATGAACGTCGCACCTTGCATCTGGCAAGACGCGGGGCTCGTCGCGTAAGATGGCGGAAGCGCAGAGGCCCGGATCACGCCCGGCCCCGGTCGCGCTCAGCCCGTGGTGCGACTTGAACCAAATGCGGTCGCGATCCACAATACTGACAATGGAAATCGGCACGTTAAATAGGCGCGCGGCAATGGCCGTGATCCGGTCAAAAGCGCCATTCGGCGGAGTGCCGAGAATATCGTACCGTGTGACCGCAGCAAGCCGCTCTGGCTCGTTCGCTGGAATGAGGTTTTCCGGGGTTGCCCCCGTAGCGTCCTCTCGCAGTAGGGCCTGTGACATTGCCTCTCTCCCGCAGCGGAGCAACTCCTCACATTGGAGTTTGTACTTATCGCGGCGCTCGGAGGTGCTCACCGGCCAGATCCTGTACACCGTGAGCTACACTTGACCATGATGCGATATTATGCCCAGCCTTACACACGTTGCAAGACCCTTTTGTGGCATACGCCACCAATGCGAAAGCTCAGCTCAAGGCTGCATCCTCGCACCATAGACTCATGGCGCACAGAGCACGCGCCGCACGTGCCGAAGCTACGTTGCCTTAAACACGCCGTCGCGTTCGCAAGGAACCAAGACCTAGTGGCGGCGTTTGCGTGCCGGCACCAACGCAGTGCCGTAACAGCAAAGGAGTCGCTTATGTTAAAGACGCTCGCCTTATCCGCCTCGGTCCTCGCTTTCGCTGGAGGCCTCGCTCTTGCAGAGACCCCGATGACCAACGAGCCGTCCACCGGACACCAATTGCTCGCCTCTGACATCTATAAGGCAAGTGTTTATGATCCTTCCGAAAACAAGATTGGCGCTATCACCGATCTCATGATCGATAGCAACGGCACCGTCACGGGCGCGATCATCGGCGTCGGCGGATTCCTTGGCGTTGGCAAGAAAGACGTCTTGATTCCCTTCAAGGAGCTGAAGAGTCTCGACGCGCGACGGCAAGGATTGGCTCATCCTCAATCGCACCAAAGACGAACTAAAAATGCTCCCGACCTTTGACAAAAAGGCCGAAGCAAACAAGATGTGAGAAAAGGGCATTTTCATTGCAAGCCCGTCGACGCGCCCCTCGCGCCGGCGGGCGGATTCCACAGTTTATTCCCGTCGCGGACCGGACATGCGTGGCGGAAATGCCTGCTGTCTAGCGGCCTTATGGGACCGCCCTGGCCCGCAAATCTTCTAGGCAAGGGCATCATCCACGTTGCGGCGCTGCCAGGTCGGCCCTCGCGATCCTGCCGCGCTCGGGTGGCCAGGCACCGCGGCGCGACCTATGCGGGCGCGATTCTCGATCGCCTCGTGCGCAACGCGCACCATCTTGATCGTACCGGCCAGAGTTCCAAGCACACTCAATTCATTGCGAATCATGATGCTAGCCAGAGCGGCACGCAACCGCAGGCGTGGTCACGGCGTTAATACTGGATCGCGTCGTCCACGAGCGGCGCCATGGAACTCCGGCCGTACGTAAGCGGCCTGGGCAAATCTAGGTATCCACCATTGACCGAGTGGGGGCGGGGTATGCCGCGTGCAAAAAAATCGACAGTTTCGACTGCTGAAATCGCATTTCCTCCGGATGAAGAGCCGCTCTCACCGCCTTCCCAAAGCGGCGGGCAAGTCGGCCTTAACACCGGCGCCAAGGCATTGCTCGAGGCGCTTCAGGCCGTGAGCAGCGGCGATTTTACCGTAAGACTTCCACGCCGGATGGGCCTGGCAGGCAAAATTGCCGACACGTTTAATACAATTATCGCTGCCAATCAACAAATCGCTCTGCAACTTCAGCAGGTTGGACAAGTCGTAGGCCGCGAGGGAAAAACAGGAAAACGCGCGCGGTTTAATCTTTCCGGCGGCTCCTGGGGCGAAATGGAAAGTTCGCTCAACGCTTTAATTGACGATTTGCTTTGGCCAACAACCGCCGTCACCGCCACTATTGAGGCGGTCGCCAAGGGCGATCTGCTGCAACTGGTTCAGCTTGAAGTCGGCGGACGGCTACTCAAGGGCGAGTTTTTGCGATCGGCGACCATCGTAAACAAGATGATCAAACAGCTGAGGATGTTCACTTCGGAAGTTACGAGGGTCGCCCGCGAAGTTGGAACCGAGGGGAAGCTTGGGGGCCAGGCACAAGTCATCGAAGTAACCGGAGTTTGGAAAGAACTGACTGAAAGCGTTAACTCCTTGGCGAGCAACCTCACCGCTCAGGTGCGGAACATCGCCGATGTGACGATCGCCGTCGCCAACGGTGATTTGTCCAAAAAGATCACCGTCGATGTTCGCGGCGAAATATTGCTGCTGAAGGAAGCCATTAACACGATGGTCGATCAGCTCCGGTCGTTCGCATCCGAGGTGACGCGCGTCGCGCGCGAAGTGGGAAAGGAGGGAAAACTCGGCGGACAGGCGCTTGTTCCGGGGGTCGCGGGAACCTGGAAGGACTTGACCGACTCGGTGAACGCCATGTGCGGCAATCTGACGGCTCAGGTCCGCAATATCGCGCAGGTCACGACGGCGGTGGCGCGTGGCGACCTCTCGCGGAAGATCACAGTCGACGTCAGCGGCGAGATTTTGGAGCTCAAGGACACCATCAACACCATGGTGGATCAACTGAATGCTTTCGCCTCCGAAGTCACCCGTGTCGCGCGCGAAGTCGGCACGGAGGGCCGGCTCGGCGGACAGGCGCAGGTTCCTGGCGTCGCCGGCACGTGGAAGGATCTTACGGATAATGTGAATTCTATGGCGAGCAACCTGACCGCACAAGTCCGCAATATTGCTGAAGTCGCGACCGCGATTGCGGGCGGCAATTTATCGCAGAAGATCACGGTCAATGTCAGCGGAGAAATCCTGCAGCTGAAAGAGACGATCAACACTATGGTCGATCAGCTGAATGCCTTCGCTGGCGAAGTGACGCGCGTTGCGCGTGAAGTTGGCACCGATGGAAGATTGGGTGGTCAAGCCAACGTTCTCGGTGTCGCGGGAACGTGGAAGGATCTGACCGAAAGCGTGAATTCCATGGCCAGCAATTTGACGGCTCAGGTGCGCAATATCGCGGAAGTCGCGACTGCTATCGCGCAAGGCGACCTTTCCAAAAAGATCACTGTCAGTGTGAGCGGCGAAATCCTTCAGCTCAAAGATACCGTCAACACGATGGTTGACCAACTTAACGCTTTTGCTGGTGAGGTTACCCGCGTCGCGCGTGAGGTTGGCACGGAAGGCATACTCGGCGGGCAAGCTCAGGTCAAAGGCGTTGCAGGCACTTGGGAACACTTAACCGACAGCGTGAATTCGATGGCGAGCAATTTGACGGGCCAGGTGCGCAATATCGCCGAAGTCGCGACCGCTGTAGCGCAAGGGGACTTGTCGAAGAAAATTACCGTGAACGTCAGTGGCGAGATCTTGCAGCTTAAGGAAACCATCAACACCATGGTTGATCAGCTCAATGCCTTCGCCGGCGAAGTGACGCGAGTCGCACGCGAGGTCGGAACAGAAGGCCGGCTTGGCGGGCAGGCGCAGGTACCAGGAGTGGCGGGCACCTGGAAGGATCTGACCGACAGCGTCAACTCGATGGCGGGCAATTTGACCGGTCAAGTTCGCAATATCGCCGAGGTCGCGACGGCAATCGCCAACGGCGATCTGTCGCGAAAAATTACCGTGGACGTACGGGGAGAAATCCTTCAGCTGAAGGAAACGTTGAATACGATGGTGGATCAGCTCAACCGGTTTGCCGGCGAGGTGACGCGCGTTGCGCGCGAAGTCGGGACCGAAGGCCGCCTCGGCGGACAGGCGCAAGTGCCCGGCGTTGCTGGAACCTGGAAAGACCTGACCGACAGCGTCAACTTCATGGCGGCCAATTTGACCGCTCAGGTCCGCAACATCGCAGAAGTTACGACGGCTGTAGCGCGCGGCGATCTTTCGAGAAAAATCGCCGTCGATGTAAAAGGGGAAATTCTAGAACTCAAAAACACCATCAACACGATGGTGGATCAGCTAAATGCTTTCGCTTCCGAGGTGACGCGCGTCGCGCGTGAGGTTGGCACGGAAGGTAAACTCGGGGGCCAGGCAGCTGTGCCGGGCGTTGCCGGCACGTGGAAGGATCTGACGGACAACGTCAACTTTATGGCCAGTAACCTTACCGGCCAAGTTCGCAATATCGCCGACGTCGCCACCGCGATCGCTAGCGGGGACCTTTCAAAAAAAATTACCGTCGACGTCCGTGGAGAAATACTCCTCCTTAAAGAGACGCTAAACACGATGGTCGAGCAGCTTCGCTCATTCGCAGCCGAGGTGACCCGCGTCGCGCGCGAGGTTGCAACCGAAGGACGCCTGGGCGGTCGAGCGGTCGTGCCCGGCGTCGCTGGCACCTGGAAAGACCTTACCGACAACGTCAATCTTCTCGCCGCCAATTTGACGACCCAGGTTCGCAATATCGCGGAGGTCACGACAGCGGTAGCCCGCGGCAACCTTTCCAGAAAAATCACGGTCGATGTCAAGGGCGAAATATTGGAGCTGAAAGATACGATCAACACGATGGTCGATCAGCTCAACGCCTTCGCGTCCGAGGTGACCCGGGTCGCCCGGGAGGTCGGCACCGAAGGAAAGCTCGGCGGCCAGGGTGCGGTGCCAGGCGTGGCGGGCACGTGGAAGGACTTGACCGATACCGTCAACGTCATGGCCGCTAATCTGACCGAGCAGGTGCGCGGTATCGTCAAGGTCGTGACGGCCGTCGCCAACGGAGATCTCAAGCAGAATCTAACCGTCAAATCCAAGGGCGAGGTGGCGGCCCTCGCCGATACGATCAATGGCATGACGGACACGCTCGCGACTTTCGCGGACCAGGTCACCACCGTCGCGCGGGAAGTCGGCGTCGAAGGACGCCTTGGAGGGCAAGCCAACGTCCCCGGAGCGGCCGGAACTTGGAAAGACCTCACCGGCAATGTGAATCTCTTGGCCGCCAACCTGACCACACAGGTTCGTGCCATTGCGGACGTGGCAACGGCCGTCACAAAGGGGGATTTGACACGATCCATTCAGGTCGACGCACGCGGCGAGGTTGCCGAGCTAAAAGACCACATCAACACGATGATCGGCAACTTGCGCCTCACTACCGAGCGGAACACTGAACAGGATTGGCTCAAGACCAACTTGGCTCGGTTTACGAGCATGCTGCAAGGCCAGCGCGACTTGACAGCCGTAGGCCGAATGCTCCTTTCGGAGCTGGCGCCTCTTGTGAACGCCCAAAGTGGGGTCATTTATCTGGTCGAAACCGGTGGCTCAAGCCTTAGGCTTTTGTCCGCTTACGCCAGCGACGGCGTAGCCGGCCACCTTCAACGCATTCAATTCGGACAAGGCCTGATCGGACAATGCGCGGCGGATGCTCGCAGGCTACTCTTACGGGACCTGCCTTCAAATGTGGTTCCAATCAGCACTGGGCTATTCAAAGTTTTGCCGAGAAACGATATTGTTTTGCCGGTACTTTTCGAAGGACAAGCGAAGGCGGTCATCGAGCTCGCGTCGGCCGCCGAGTTCACGGATCTGCAAATCTCATTTCTCGATCAGCTGACAACCAACATCGGAATTGTGCTCAACAGCATTGAGGCCACGATGCAGACCGAGGGTTTGCTCACGCAATCCCAACAGCTAGCCGTTGAGCTTCAGACGCAACAGAAGGAGATGCAGCAGACCAACGAGCAACTCGAGCAGAAGGCGCGGCAATTGGCGGAGCAGAACGTCGAAGTCGAAAGGAAAAACCGGGAAATCGAGCAGGCGCGCCGCGCCGTGGAGGAAAAAGCGTCGGAACTGGCGCTTACCTCGAGATATAAGTCGGAATTCCTCGCCAACATGTCGCATGAGCTGAGGACACCTCTGAACAGCATCCTCATTCTTGGACAGCAGCTTGCGGAAAATCCCGATGCGAACCTAAGCCCCAAGCAAGTCGAATTCGCCCGCACGATACATAGCGCCGGGACAGATCTTGTGAACCTCATCAGCGACATCCTGGATCTCTCGAAAATTGAATCCGGGACCGTTTCGATTGACGCGGGGGAAGTCTTGTTCAGCGATCTGCATGAAGTGGTGTTGCGTTCGTTCCGTCACGAGGCCGAACTCCGCCGCTTGGCATTCGATGTGCAAATCGATCCGAATCTCGACCGCGGCATCATTACCGATTCGAAGCGTCTGCAGCAGATACTTAAGAACCTGCTGTCCAACGCGTTCAAATTCACGGAACAGGGCAACGTCCGGCTCACCATCTCGAACGTCCCCTCCGGCTGGACGCCAGAGCATGCGACGCTGCGGCAGGCGCCGTCAGTCATAGCCTTCGAGGTCGCCGACACAGGCAGGGGTATCCCAATTGAAAAGCAGAAGATCATATTTGAAGCTTTTCAACAGGCGGACACCAGCACAAGCCGAAAGTATGGCGGCACCGGATTGGGCCTTGCGATTAGCCGGGAATTGTCCAATTTGCTCGGCGGCGAGCTTCGGCTCCGAAGCGAACCGAACGTAGGCAGTACTTTCACGCTATACTTACCGCTCAAATATGCTGGACCGGTTGGCCATCAGAGTGTGTTGGCCGAATACGTCTCTGTCGCCGCGCGCGCCAATGAAGGCAAGCTTCCTGGACCGTTGGTCGAGCAGATCCGGGACGATCGCGACAACCTCGGGCCTGAGGATGCCATCCTCCTCATCGTCGAGGATGACCCCCGCTACGCCGAAATCATCGCCGACGTCGCGCGAATTGCGGGGATGAAGGTTTTGATCGCGACCAAGGGCGCGGACGCTTTGGCGCTCGCGAAAGAATATAGGCCAAGCGCTGTTTCTCTGGATATTTTTCTTCCCGATATGCTCGGCTGGGCCGTCCTGAGCCAGCTAAAGCAGGATCCATTGACGAGGCATATCCCCGTTCAGATCGTCTCAGTCGACGAAGATCGATGGCACGGCTTGGCGCGCGGCGCTTTTTCCTTCGTGACAAAACCGGCGACCTATGAAGGAGTGAAATCCGCGCTTGCGCAGGTGAAGGAATTTACAACGCGCAGACGGAGGCGCCTCCTCATTGTCGAGGACAACGCCGCCGATAGGTTCAGCATTTCCGAGCTGCTCGGCCATGACGACATCGAGATTGTTCCTGCGGAAACCGGAGAGGAAGCGCTCGCCGAGCTCCGACGGGACAAAGTCGATTGCGTCGTCCTCGACCTTCGCTTGCCGGATATGTCTGGGTTCGAATTGCTCGAGAAAATTCGTGACTCGAACAGCCAGGATTTGCCACTGATCGTCTTTACGGGCCGCGAGCTTTCGCCCGAGGAGGACGCGCATCTGCATACGATGGCGCGAAGCATCGTTGTCAAGGGAGTGGAATCACCCGAGAGGTTGTTCGATGAAACCGCGCTGTTTCTGCATCGCAAAGTTTCGGATTTGCCACGCGAGAAGCAGCTCATGCTTAATCGCCTACACAATTCCGACGAGAATCTTGTGGGGAGGACGGTGCTGCTGGTGGACGACGACGCGCGAAACATCTTCGCTTTGAGCAGCATTCTTGAACGTCGCGGCATGAACGTGCTCACCGCAACGACCGGAGGTGAGGCGATCGCTATTCTCCACGCGACTCCAGACGTCGCGATTGTGCTTATGGACATCATGATGCCGGGAATGGATGGGTATGAGACGATGGGGGCCATCCGTAAGAACCCGGCATTGCGACGCATGCCGATTCTGGCGGTAACCGCCAAGGCGATGAAAGGAGATCGAGAGAAATGCCTTGAAGCCGGCGCTTCGGACTATTTGGCGAAGCCGGTCAACACCGAACAACTTCTGGCGGCGCTTCGGATGTGGCTGCATCATTAGGATCAGTGGCAATTATGCCCAATACCGACTCGGTAAACATCCTGCTCGTCGATGACCAGCCATCGAAACTCCTCAGCTACGAGGCAATTCTCAGCGAGCTCGGCGAAAACTTGATCCAGGCAGGATCGGCGCGGGAGGCTCTGGAACGTCTGCTCAAATATGACATTGCGGTCGTCCTCATTGATGTGATAATGCCCGAATTGGACGGGTTTGAACTTGCCGCAATGGTTCGGGCGCATCCTCGCTTCCAAAATATCCCGATGATCTTCGTCTCCGCCTTGGCGCAAAGTGACTTGGACCGCGTGCGAGGTTATGAGCAAGGAGCCGTGGACTATGTGCCCGTGCCGGTTGTGCCGGAACTCCTGCGGGCGAAAGTGCGAGTCTTCGCGGAGCTTTACAGAAAAACGCGTCAGCTCGAACTTCTCAATGCTGAGCTGGAGCGCCGCGTTGAAGAACGGACCGCGGAATTGGCGCGCGCCAATGCTGACCTGGAGCAGCGCGTCGAAGAACGCACGCGCGAGCGCGAGAAGGCTTTGGCTCAGGTTCACGAGATGCAGAAGCTGGAGAGCCTTGGCCAGCTTACGGGAGGCGTCGCCCATGATTTCAACAATCTGCTTACGACAATTCTTAGCAATCTAGATTTACTTTCAAAGAAACACGGGAATGACCCAACATCAGGACGTCTTCTCGGCGGCGCCATTCGCAGCGCGGAGCGCGGTGCTAGCTTGACGAAGCGGATGCTTGCCTTCGCCCGCAAACAGGAACTTCGTCCGGCGGTTTTTGATCCGGCGAAGCTGATTGCGGGTATGGAGGATATGCTAAAAGCCTCGCTTGGTCCAAGCATCCGGATCACTTCTGATCTTGGGCCGATCCCTTATCTCATTCGTGCCGACCCCAATCAGCTCGAACTTGCTATCCTCAATCTCGCCTTAAACGCAAGGGACGCCATGCCGCGAGGCGGCGATCTTGTGATAAAATTGCGCGCCGAAAAAGTGGACGCGTCGGCTCAGCCTCTCAGCGCCGGCGATTATGTCTGCATTTCGATCATCGATACGGGCACCGGCATGGATGAGGTTACCCTCAAGCGAGCCGCTGAGCCATTTTTCACAACAAAGGGAGTTGCCAAAGGTACAGGCTTGGGCCTTTCCATGGTTTACGGCCTTGTCGCTCAGTCGGACGGTTGGATCCGCATGTCAAGCCAGCCAGGTCACGGAACGACGGTAGAGCTCTTTTTTCCGCTTTCTAAATCCAGCCCGCCGGCTAAACCCGCGCGAGAAATGCAAACAACTGCAATAGCGGACATGCCTAAATGTATATTGGTTGTCGACGATGAGGTGTTAGTTGCGGAAAGCATCTCTGAAATGCTATCCGATCTTGGTCATACCGTTCATATTGCCTACTCGGGCGCGCTCGCTTTGGAGCTCGTACACGCGCATACGGAAATTGAATTGGTATTGACTGATCACGCCATGCCTGGGATGACTGGGGTCGAACTTGCCAGCGCGATCCGCAAATTTAAGCCGAATTTGCCCATCGTTCTCGGCAGTGGATATGCAGGGTTGCCCGAGGGAACCGATTTGCAGTTACCTCGGCTATCCAAACCGTATCGCCAGGATGATTTGAGAAGCTTAATTGCCTCGATTATATGGGCCAAATAGCTAAATATGCTTGGCTTGTTTTAGCGCAGCATGGCAGTCTTTGGATCGACGCGAGCGAAACGCTCCAGCGCAATAATGTCAGGCACCCCTCGACCGATTTGCCAAAAAAGCGACGTTGCCGTCGTGAAAGAGTCACTTTAAGTTGCGCGGAGTGCGGCTCTTTTTTCTAGAGCGTTATCCGGTCAAAGGCTGCTCCCCCACGCGCCCTTCGGTCACTGGAAAACGACGCCGTTCGTGGCCGCCTTGCGTCACCGCCGCATCGACCAAATCCGCCGCGACATGGCGCGGCTCGCCATGCTCCGTGAGCAGATCAGGGCGATTGAACGAGCCCGCCAGCCGCGCCTGGACCAAGCTCCAATCGGGGCCCACATGCGATGGTACTCCTTCTGGCGCGCAGCATCGGCGTCGGCATCGCGACCGCGGTCGTTGGCGGCCTGATCGCCGTCATTGAGTGCGTCCCGGTCAAATGGAATCATTTGATCGAAAAGGACGCAGCTCAAAATCAAAGAGTTGGAGCTGCCGGAATCGAAAAAGCCGAGCAACTTTTTCGAAACATGCTCATTGACCCCTCCGAGCCTGGTGATGGGCCGCAGGCTCGAGGAGAACGGCAAATACAGGGGTTCGGCGCAAGGCCGCACGCGCGTGGCGAGCTGCCGACAACGATCACCCTTCCGCGGGCTCAGGAGCGGCGGGGTCCCGATCAAGCCATGGCTGCGATGCCGCCGGCGGAATGGGCCCGCCCCTTTGAGCGTCGCCGCTGACGCGCATGGCTGCTTCATGGTCAGGAACCTTGGCGCGGATTCAACCGAATGCAAGGTTGCGGCGCGATGCTTCGCCCGATGGCGGGCTGCCCTCGATTTGATCCAGGTTTGCTCATGCGCCGCGCCCCGGTCTGGCCAGCGGCCGTCGCCGATCGACCCGCAATAGTCAGGCGGCGACGGCCGCTGGCCGCCGGCATCGGCAAAAGCGGGCTTGACAAAAAAATCCCCATGCAAGGCTCAGGAGGCGCGTTCCGGCGACTTCAAGCGCGTTGGATTGGATCGCCGGGCAGCGCCCGCTAGGCGGCCCCGCTTCTGAGTTCGCCGGCGAGCGCCGCCTACGTTATCGATCGCGCGCAGAACTTTCCGGCCGCCCTGTCTGACGACTGGCGCGGCGAGAAGCGAGACCGGCATGGCCTTCTTGTCGCGCCGCACGCGCACTATAGAGCATATACCGAAAAAGTTGCTCGGCTTCTTCGATCAGAACATACTCTAGCTAGTCTTTCGGGCGAGCCCAACCAATCCGCCGCACTCCGGACCGGACCAAAGATTTCGCCCGAAAGACAATTCTCGCGCCTTGCGACAGTATGATGCTCGCGACCGCGAAGCCGCTGGCGTGAAGACTGCGATGCGGGTGGCGATGAAACGTGCCCGTCGCCTCCGTAACGACCAGCGCGACATCGTCGGCGGCCACCGCGCGCTTCAACAGCTTCAGACCGTCCTTGTTATTGGCCAAGGTCGGCCTCTGGCCGGCCGGATGGATATCGACGTCGAGTCTTGCTTTACAGACGTCGAGTCCGCCGATCTCCTCGCGTGGCGCCGTTCGTGGGCGGTTCCTTGCCATGCCTGCGGGACTTGCTCCCCTTCACCTGTTCAGGACCAGCGCGAAGGGCGGACAGGTCAAGCTCATCCACGGTCCCCAAACCAATGGGCTTGCGATCCGCCCGCCCGGCTTTCGGCGGGTGGCCACCCCCGAAGGCCGAATCTAATATCAATCAGATTCGGGCCAATCGAACATGCAAGGGACAAGACTTTTGAAATGGGCTCTGAGAAAGGCTGCGCTCCTCAAACCATATCGCGCATTTGGGCTGTTTCCACGGCACCTACGATCGCGATCGCTTCGATGATCACTTGCGCCTGGGCCAAGGGATATTCATCGGTCAGCGTCACGTGGATCAAGACCCGGTGGCCCGGCGGTGTCAGGGCTTTGAGCCGCGCCGTCGCACCGCCCGTGAGGCACAACGTTGGCTTGCCGGACGGCAGATTGACAACTCCCATGTCGCGCCAGCCGACGCCGGCACGAAGTCCAGTGCCAAGTGCCTTGGCGCAGGCTTCCTTGGCGGCGAAACGCTTCGCGTAAGAGGCGGCCCGGCCCGCCCGCGCGTCCGATTTCTGCCGCTCTGTCTCGGTGAAGCAGCGCCGAACGAACCGCTCGCCAAAGCGCGCGAGCGAGGTCTCGATGCGCCGGATGTCGCAAAGGTCGTTGCCGAAGCCTATGATCATTTGGTCACGCTTGGTCCGCCGTCAGTCGCCGTCCCTCATCCATCGCCGCCCGCATCTTGGCGATTGCCGCGCTAAGACCGATGAAGACCGCCTCGCCGATCAGAAAGTGACCGATATTGAGTTCGGCGATTTCGGGCAAGGCGGCGACGATCCTGGCGGTTGCAAAATCGAGACCGTGGCCGGCATGACATTCGAGTCCCTGGCCGCGCGCAAGCGCCGCCGCCTCCGCGATGCGGGCAAATTCGTGTCCGGCCCGCCCGGCCTCTCCATGCGCGAGCGCGTCGCACCAGGCGCCAGTGTGAAACTCGATCACCGGCGCTCCGATCGAGCGCGACGCCCGCACCGCCTCTAATGATGGCTCGATGAACAAGGAGACGCGCACCCTGGCTTTAAGCAGTTCGGCGGTGACGATTTTCAGGTGATCGTGGCCGCCCGCGACGTCGAGGCCGCCTTCGGTGGTGCGCTCGATGCGCCTTTCCGGAACAAGACAACAGGCATGCGGCCGCGTATCGAGGGCGATCGCCACCATGTCGTCGGTCGCAGCCATCTCGAAGTTCAGAGGTTTCGAAATCTCCCGCTTTAGCCGCGCCATGTCCTCGTCGCGCATATGGCGCCGGTCCTCGCGCAAATGGGCGGTAATTCCGTCGGCCCCCGCTTCGACGGCAAGGAGCGCCGCGCGCACCGGATCGGGAAAGGCGCCGCCCCGCGCATTGCGCAAGGTCGCGACGTGATCGACATTGAAGCCGAGACGAAGGCGAGACAAGTGCGGCATCGGCGTTCAATTTTTTAACATCGCTCTGATTTGGTGCTGGCGGCATTGCTTATCCAGTTCAGCTTCACCATTGTATTCATCATTGTAAGCTTGTACAGTGGCATCATGCCCGATGCACGCGAAACGATAGATGAGTTCACTTAAAAACTTTGATCGAAAATAACCTCCATGTACATCGTATTTTCGTGGCTGAATAAGATAACGAATGAGAAGACCAAAGTGGTCGTGTGGCATCATTTTTTTTACGACGCCAGGTTCTGCCAGTGTTAGCATGCCCCTTCCATTTTCAACGCAGTCGGTACAATCAAAATAAGAAAAATGCTTGGGAAGATCTATTCGTAACTGCTCCCGTCCAATGTTTTTTATTTCCTTGTATATTTTATCAAGCCTATTGGGTCCAATCTGCAAATGAGTTAGGTCAAATTTAGTAGAAATACCATACCGTACCATAGGTAAACAGACGTTACCAAGGCGATATCCGGATTTTTGACTGATTGTCGGAAAGGTAAAATAATTCGCAATAGTGGATATTTGTCTAAGTACTTCATCACCTTCATTACTAAAAAGAAAAGACTCTTCGCAACGAAGTAAGGACGTAGAAAGAAAGTTGGACCGGCTTGAGATTAGTGCCTCCGCGGGAATATCAGGCGATACAAGTACGAGTCGCTTTAGACGGAACGCACGGCCAATTTTTGATGAGACTTCTGTTTCATTGCTGGGGCTGCCGGGCACTCGAGTTGAATTTAAGCCTTCTCTCATGGTAGCCGCGTCAAAAACGTCTGAAAGAATTCTCACTGCACTGGTCACCACATAGGCTCCCATGCTGTGACCTATAAATGATAATTGCACCCGGTTTTCCACCTCACCTTTTTCTTCTAATTTTTTGTGAATTTGTCGTATTATCTCTACCAAGTCCGGAATGCCGAATGACGTCGCCCTGTATCCATCGCGAAAGTAAACTACTATCCGTAACAAAAATAAAGTAATCGGAATCCATACGAGAACCACACTGATCATCAAAATAAAAATCGCTAACACATGTATGGTCACGTCCTCGGAAGTCCAAAACACCACTGACTCCCAGAAAAAAATTCCAAGCACGATACCGAGCCCAAACATTCCAATTAGAAGCAACGGAGCCGCTTGGAAAATTGTGTGCCTTGAGGCCCCCATCTCTTCTGATGGCCATCGATATCCAATACATATAACATCATTATTGTTTATATATGTGTCGTTATTTGTACACATAAACGACTTCCGGTAACCTGGTAATACAATATGGCGGGGGTTATTGAATCCATGAACGCTAATTACAAGAGTTGGGTTAGAAGACTTATGTAGTTGAGTGGAAATATTTTCAATTGCCTTATCCGCATCGTCTTCCACCGTTTTTTCGGGAGGTTCTTGAGCCTTCAATTTATCATCAATATTATCTGGAGCCGTGCTCTCAATCAAATATGCGAGGATTTCAGTGCCGGTAGTCTCCACCTTATATGCGCGAAAAAGGTTTTCCATATTTTCCTCCTTTGCTGCGATTCGATGTATACAATACCATAAGGGCACCTCGAACAATTCCCCCTTCCAATCGCCGCGCGAATCAGATTCAAACTCCTAGACTGTGAACGCGGGAGGTCAGCGTGGGACAGCTTGGTTTCTTCGATGTGCGTCGACGCTATGAAGGCCTGGACGCCAAGAACGATCCATTGATTTCCATCGCGACAATGGTTCCATGGGAGTCTTTCCGGTCAAAGCTGAAGGCGGCGCTGATCAAAGG
>QHBR01000124.1 GCA_003244015.1 Hyphomicrobiales bacterium
CCTTATTCCACGCCGATTCACACATGGGGTGTCAGCGCGCCATCGCCAGCAAGATCAAGGACAAGAAGGCCGATTACATCATTGCGCTCAAGCGCAATCAGGGAACGTTTCTGGACGACGTCAAGGATACGACGATCAGCCGGCATGAGACCGTCGACGGCGATCATGGCCGCATCGAAACCAGAACCTGCATCGTGATCCACGATGTCGCCTGGCTGCAAGAGCGACACAGTTGGCCCGGACTAAAAAGCGTCGTGATGATCGAGAGCAGGCGCGAAATCGACGGCAAGATCACCTTGGAGACGCGCTTTACATCACCTCGCTGGTGTTGCTCGCGCTGGCGATCACGCCAATGATCCGCAGCCACTGGGCCATCGAGAACAGCCTGCATTGGGTCATGGACATGGTCTTCCGCGACGACGAATGCCGCGTGCGAACCGAGAATGCGCCAGCCAACTTCACGACGATAAAACACATGGCCCACAATCTGACGCGAAGGGCTCCGGGTAAGGATTCCGTGCGCCTGAGACGCAAAACCGCCGCATGGGACGACGGCTATCTCGCAAGCCTCGTCGCAGCTTGATTTTTTCACCCGATTCCCCTGAAGATCAAGGACCTGCCGATTCTTTCGATCGAGACCGCGACAGGAAAAGCCCGGGGACTGCTGGAGACGGCCAAGCGGCAGCTCGGCTTTGTGCCCAACATGTACGGGGCGATGGCCAATGAGCCGGCGCTGTATGAAGGTTATGCGACGACCTACTCGTTGTTTCGCGCCGAATGCGGCTTCACGCCAGTGGAACAGGAGGTTATCCTCCTGGTGATCAGCCGCGGAAACGCTTGTGACTACTGCATGGCCGCCCACAGCTTCGTGGCCGACAAGATGTCGAAAGTCCCGCCAGAGATCACGGACGCTATTCGGGACGGCCGGCCAATCGCGGATGCGAAGATTCAGGCGCTCGCCACTTTCACCAAGATCATGTTTGACACGCGAGGGCGGCCTTCCGAAGCCGGCGTTCAAGAATTCCTTGCCACCGGTTACAGCGAGAAGAACATCCTCGGCATCATCCTCGCCATCGGCCTCAAGACGTTCAGCAACTACGCCAACCACGTCTTCCACACCCCAATCGATGCAGTTTTCGCCTCGCGCGTGTGGAAGGCCCCATGACGGCCTGACCGTCCAGGAGGCTACGCCGTCAGTCGTGCTCCAGCACGAGGCTCCCTCGCGATGGGGATCATGACGACAATTCCTCTAGCAGTTTGCGGAAAAACTCGAAAGTTTGGGTTTTTCTATTCCTGTGGGATCGGTGTCGCGCTGATTTTGGTATTTTCGTCTCACATTGAGGATTTTTCGCGCCGTCTGGACGGAGTCTGGGCTATGCCGCGATGAGCCTCGGAATGCGGATCAGGTTATAGGCGATGAGATGGAGGATGAAGTCGGCGCCGACCCGAAGAATGCCGCGATGCTTGGTCTTGCGCATTGTGCCATGTTGTTTGCCCCAGCCGAAGATGCACTCGATCATCTTGCGTCGCGTTTGCGACATGCCATAGCCCGCGTGCCTTGTGGTGCGGGCGTCGATGGCGCTGCTGCGCGCCTTGCCGGTCTTGGTCGTGCCGTTGTTCTGCGCCACATGCGGTGTGACGTTGGCGACGCGCAGCTCAGCCACGTGATCGGCGGTATCATAGGCTTTGTCCTCGCCGCCGTGACGCGCCCGCCTTTTGCCTTGGCTTTGCCCTTGAGCATTGCCTCTGATGCGCGGCGTTAGCCAGTGGCCTTGGTGACCAGGCCGGCGACCGCCAGCCCGTGCCGGTTCTCCATGGTGGCATGACCCATGTAGCAGAGCTTCGCCTCCCGCCCCGCCGCCTTGCGATAAAGGCGGCTGTCGGGATCGCTCGTGCTCGCATGCGTGTCGTTCCTACGCTTCTCTTTGTGGAAGTTCGCACCATCACCGTCGCCGCTGCCATCCTTAGCACGAAAGCTCTTCTGCGAGGCCCAGGCCTCGATCAAGGTTCCATCGACCGAGAAATGTTCGTCCGACAACAAAGGCTTCACCTGAGGATGGTTCAAAAGCTTCGTCATGAACTTACACCTGGAGCAAGAGCGCGCTCAGCAATTGTTCCGGCGGGATCGACGGGCGTCCTTGCGTGAATAAAGCTTCCCGAAGCTGCGGCTCAGGTCTTTCAGAACCTCCCGCACGAGGGCCCGGACTTTCCGGAGCGGGTGGTTTGCCGCGACGCGCTTCTCAGGCGAGATATAGGAGAACAACCCGCCCTGATCCCGAAATTGCCCGCGCATGTCTGCCTCCGCCGATTCATGATAGAAATTGAATCACCACTCAGAAGGCGGGGCCAGCGAGTTTTCCGCAAACTGCTAGGTGGTGAAACCTTTTAGCCACTCGCGGCGAACTAGGGCCGTAGAGCAGCTCAGGAAGGTCGCATGCAGGTCACCGAGACGCAAGGGATAATGGTCGCCAAGCTGGATGAAGAGCGCCGGCCGGTCGCGGCGCGGGAGAAATTCAGCGATCGTTACTTCACGGCCAAGGGAGAACGACGCGCCAACGTGGCGCTGAAGCGCTTGGAGACGTTGTGGTTCAATACGGGTACGCTCTGTAATCTCGCCTGCCACAACTGCTACATCGAGTCCTCGCCAAGGAATGACCGGCTGGTCTATTTGACGCGCGGCGAGGTGCGCACCTTTCTCGACGAGGCGAGCCGCCTTCCTGTTCTGCCTTCCGATATCGGGTTCACCGGCGGCGAGCCGTTCATGAACCCCGATATTGTTGGCATGATGGAGGACAGCCTGGCCGCGGGGTTTCGCGTGCTCGTGCTGACCAACGCCATGAAGCCGATGTCACGGCTGAAGGCGTCGCTGGTCGATCTTCAGCTTCGTTTTTGCGGCCGGCTGTCAATTCGTGTGTCCCTCGATCATTACGAGGCAACTGGCCATGAGCAATTGCGCGGGCCGCGCAGCTGGCAGCCGACCATCGACGGTTTGTTCTGGCTAGCTGGCAATGGCTTCGACCTTACGATTGCGGGCCGCACGGTTTGGGGCGAGACCGAAGCAACGATGCGCGCGGGATACGCTAAGCTCTTTTCCGAGCTTGGCGTCGATATCGATGCCAGCGACCCGCAGCGTTTGGTTTTGTTCCCGGAAATGGAGGAACAGGCCGACCTGCCGGAAATCAGCGAAGGTTGTTGGGATAGCCTGGGCGTGAGCCCGGACCAGGTCATGTGCGCGAGCTCACGCATGGTGGTGAAGCGCAAGGGCGTCGTGACGCCGGTCGTCGTGGCGTGCACGTTGTTGCCCTATGCAGAGGGCTTCGAGATGGGCTCGTCCCTGGCCGAGGCGGCGGGCGCCGTACACCTTAATCACCGCCACTGCGCCAGCTTTTGCGTTCTGGGCGGCGCCTCCTGCAGCTCCCACAAGTGAGGCGGTCATGAGTGACGAAATAACAGCGGATATCTGCATTATCGGCGCCGGATCGGCCGGATTGTCGGTGGCGGCGGGGGCAGCTCAGATGGGCGCCCGCACTGTGTTGATCGAAGTCGGCAAGATGGGCGGGGATTGTCTCAACACGGGCTGCGTCCCGTCGAAATCGCTGCTTGCCGCGGCCAAGGCGGCGAAAGCGGTGCGCGGCGCGCATCGTTTCGGCGTCGATGCAGGCGAACCGCGAATAGATTTCATGAAGGTGCACGACCATGTCCATGGCGTCATAGGTGCCATCGCACCCAATGACTCGGTCGAGCGCTTCACGAAACTCGGCTGCACGGTAATCAAGGATCACGCCCGCTTTCTCGATGGTCGGACCGTTGCGGCAGGCGGGAAGAACATACGTGCTCGAAGGTTCGTGATCGCCACCGGCAGCCGCGCTTCTGTGCCGCCGATCCCCGGGCTCGCCGGCGTTCCTTATTTCACCAATGAGTCCATCTTCGAGAATACAGTTCGTCCCGATCATCTCATTGTGATCGGAGCCGGTCCGATCGGCTGCGAGATGGCGCAGGCGCATCACCGTCTCGGGGCTAAAGTGACGGTGCTCGACATCGCGCGCATGTTGCCCAAGGACGACGCCGACGCCGTCACCGTCGTGCACAAACGCTTTCTTGCCGAAGGAATCGAGACGGAGGAATTGGTGAAAGTTGTTAGCGTCGAGAAGACCAGCCGCGGCGTTGCCGTCGTGATCGAGCGCGCCGCGAGCGAGCGCCGGATCGAAGGTTCTCACCTGCTCGTCGCCGCCGGCCGCCGGCCGAACATCGAGAATCTCGGCCTTGATGCGGCCGGCGTTCGCTATTCGGCGGCGGGCATAAAAGTGGACGCAAGGCTTCGAAGCAGCAACAAACGCATCTTTGCCGCCGGCGATGTCGCCGGCGGCTATCAGTTCACGCACATGGCCGGCTACCATGCGGGGATCATTATAAGGAACGCTCTGTTCCGTCTGCCGGCCAAGAACGCTCCCAAAGCGTTTCCATGGGTAACTTATACCGATCCGGAGCTCGCCCAAGCCGGGCTCACCGAAGCGCAGGCCCGCCGGCAACACGGCGACGGCACACGTGTGTTGCGCGCTGATTTTTCTGAAAACGACCGCGCACAGGCGGAAGGCGAGATCGAAGGCTTTCTCAAGGTCGTGCTGTCCAAGCGTGGCCATGTGCTGGGCTCGACCATTGTCGGAGCCCATGCCGGGGAGTTGATTCTGCCTTGGGTTCTGGTGATTTCCGAGGGCCGGAAAATCGGCGCGCTCGCGAATGTGGTTGTCCCATATCCGACACTGAGCGAGATCACCAAGCGGGCGGCCGGCAGTTACTACACGCCGACTTTGTTTTCGGAGCGAACCCGCAAACTCGTGCGCTTTCTTGGAGTCTTCGGATGAGTTTCAAACGATTGGCGCCTTTGCTGGCGCTGCTGGCGTTGATCGGCGCGGCCTTCGTCTTCCGCCTCGACAGATATCTCACGCTCGATGTGCTGCGCGACAATCGCGCCGCGCTGACAGCGTTCGTTCAATCCCATGGCGTCGCCGCGGCTCTCGGTTTCGTCCTCAGTTACGCGGCCGTGGTTGCGCTATCTCTGCCGGGAGCGACGATCATGACGCTTGCGGGAGGCTTCCTGTTCGGCGTGCCTCTCGGGGCGGCGCTGGCCGTCATCGGCGCAACGGCGGGGGCTTCCCTGCTGTTCCTTATCGCCCGCTCGGCCTTCGGCGACCTGCTGCGTGAGCGCGCCGGACCATTTCTCGCGCGCATGGCCGACGGCTTTCGCCAGGATGCCTTCAGCTATCTGCTTTTCCTGCGCCTAGTGCCCGCATTCCCCTTCTGGGCCGTGAACCTCGCGCCCGCGCTGTTGGGAATGCGATTTCCACCGTTCGGGGCCGCGACGGCACTGGGCATCATCCCGGGCACAACGGTCTATTCGGCGTTTGGCGCAAGTCTCGGGCAGCTATTCGACGCCGGCGCCGAGGTGCGGCTCAAGGACGTCTTCAGCCCCACTTTGATCGCGGCTCTGATTGGTCTGGGGTTTCTTTCGCTCTTGCCTGTTGTCCTGCGCCATATGCGTGAGAGGGCGCAATGAACCCGCGGGCTGATGTGAGTGATATCATTGCGGCCTCACCCTTCAGTGACCAGTGGCGACACAGCGTCCATCCGCGAAAGTAGACCTCTATGCCCGTCGTTGAGCCCAAGCCGCTGTCTCAGTATCCCTGGCTCGTCCGACTCTTCTTCTGTAAGCAGGAACGAACCTATGGCAAACCTATGGCCGCATTCTCGATCCCGGCCTCCTCTGGTGATCTCGTGCAGAGGGTCATCGTGTAGTCACTTCACCTCAGCGACACGCGCCTCACTAAGCGCGACAAGGATGGCGCCGATTGAGCGATCACAGTCTCTGTCGCATTCGTCGGCATAACGCCGCGCGTTCTCAGCTTTGGTGGTGACTTGTGCGAGACCCACGCAGCTAGCACAAGCTTGTTACCGGTCCCGCTAGTCGCGACGGCTTGTTCGCGTGCCTCGAAGTTATGTTTCGCCTCGAATAATTGCGACGCAATTTGTTCGAGGGATTTCTTTGAGTCCCCCGCAGTCTCCTCATTGCGCGACTCACAGTACAATGCCGAGGACGCTCAGGTCCTCGCAGATCGCATGCTCATTGTTCGTCTTCCCGCCGTCCAAGCGGATATCGGCCGCCATCACCGCGGAAGGGCTGGAGCAGCATGCGATCGAGCCTGAGCTCGCGCGGGTCGCGGAACTGCTCGATGCCGATCGTCATGGCATCGTGCCCGGCCGCGGGCTGTGCGCGGTATGTACCGAACAGGCGGTCCCACCAAGGCAAGTTGAAACCGAAGTTGCTGTTGGTCTCGCGCGAAAGAATTGAGTGATGGACGCGATGCATGTCGGGTGTGACGACAATCCAACGCAGTATGCGATCGAGGCTTGGTTGAACGCGGACATTGCCGTGATTGAACATCGAGGTCGCGTTCAGCAGCACCTCAAAGATCAAGACGGCTAGCGCCGGCGCGCCGAGCGCTGCGACGACGCTGAACTTGATGAGCAGCGAAACCACAATCTCGATCGGGTGGAAGCGCAGCCCGGTCGTCACATCGAATTCAAGATCGGCGTGATGCATACGGTGTAGGCGCCACAGCGCCGGCACCGCATGGAAAAGCACATGTTGGAGATAGATCGCGAGGTCAAGGACGACGACAGAGGAAACGACGCCGGCCCAGCTCGCAAGCGCCAACAGGTTGAAAAGGCCCCACCCGCGCGCCTCGGCAACAAGGGCAAGGCCGACGGCTGTGGTGGGAAAGAGAACGCGGACCAGCAGCGTATCTACCACCACTACGCCGAGGTTGTTGGGCCATCGCAAGCCACGTCCGATCGGTTGGTTCCGGCGCGGCCCGATGAACTCCCAGATCGCCATCACGAAGAACACACCGCCGAAAGCGCCCAAGCGGATATAAGGTTCATAGGCGAACACAGCGTCGCGCATGGCTCTGAGACCGCTCCTGGAGGCTTGACCAAGTGATTGAAATGTATATCATTCAATCTGTCAGTCGAATAATCGTATTGACGCCGTCATCTCGAGCCTGGGTAGGATCGCCCAGGCCAATACAGTTCGCGCAGTCGTGTTCCTTAAGAAGGAAATCACTGATGCTCATGCGCAGAACGCCTTCTCATATGCGGACCCGATACGGGAATGACTGACGAAGTGACGGGAGCCGTTCTCACGGATGAGAATCCGTCTGACGACGCCGTTGAGCTCGATCACGCCGATGCATTGAAGCGTTATGATCGCGCCTGGCTCAAAGAGCAACCTAACATTGACGCGGCTTACGCGGATCTTTCCTTTCTGGCCGGTGAGCAATGGGACGCTGAAATTGAGCGTCAGCGCCGCGATGACTCTCGCCCTGTTCTGACAATGAACCGCATGGGTCAGTTTGTCCGCCAAGTTACCGGCGATATGCGTCAGATGCGCCCGGCAATCAAGATTGTGCCGAGCGATGACGGCGCCGACGAGAAGATTGCGGAAATCCGTAGCGGTATGATTCGTTATATCGAAAACCGCTCAGATGCGATGAGGATTTACACCCTTGGCGCGGACTCTCAGGTTGCAGCCGGCATTGGGCATTGGGAAGTATTTTCGGAATATGCCGACGACACAACTTTCGAGCAAGAGCTTGGCATACGGGCGATTGACGATCAGATTGCAGTCTTATGGGATCCTGACTCCCGGCATCCAACTCGCAAGGATGCGATGTATTGCTTTGTTCCGATTGATCTCACGCGGGAGGCATATGAGGAAAATTACCCTGACTATTCGGTGAGCGATATTGGCACGAATTCCCTTGCCGCGAATTGGTTTCCCGATGGCCGCGTGCGGATCGTACGCTATTGGTACAAGGTGAAGACGAAGCGCAAGCTCATGCGCATGCCGAAAGGAGGCTATGAGGATTTAACGGATGCGTCTCCGGAAGACATTCTGCGCATGAAAGCGGATGGCGGCAAGGAAGTCACGCGAGGTGGGCATAAGATCAAATGGGTGATGATGAACGGGGCAGAGTTTATATCGGAGCCCAAGGAATGGCCTGGGCGATTTATTCCGCTCGTCCCTGTGATAGGCGAAGAAATCCATATTGGCTCGCGAATCTTCCGGCACGGCATTATTCGCTTTGGGGCAGACTTACAGCGGGCATATAATTACGCTCGCTCGACGCAGACAGAGTTCGTTGGGCTGCAGCCGAAAGCACCGTTTATCGGCACCGAGGAAAACTTCAAGGACAATGAGGTTAAGTGGCAGACGGCGAACATAAAAACTGGCCTTATTTGCCGTTTAAGCCTGATCCGCGAAACGGTGGTTCCGCGCCTCAGCGTCGCCGCCGTCAAGCTCCCCTGGCTTGTCCGAATGCGTAGCGATGGCCGAGCAGGACATGCAGGCGGTTATTGGAATCTACAATGCTTCGCTTGGCGCGAAATCGAACGAAACAAGCGGCATTGCGATTCAAAAGCGTGAGCGGCAGGGGGACGTCGGAACCTTCGTCTATATGGATAATTTCGCTCTATCGATTATGCATACGGCGCGGATTATAAATGATCTCATTCCTCATTATTACGACACATCGAGAACGATTCGCGTGCTAGGCCAGGATGGGTCGCAGCAGCGCACGCCAATTAATCAACCGCAGGGTTTCGAGGTTGATGGCGTTCCGATAGACATTTTAAGCGATATGACGACGGGTTCCTATGACGTGCAGATGGAAATGGGGCCGAGTTACGCGACAAAGCGGGAAGAAGCCAGGGACGGCATGACGGCGTTTATGCAAGCATTCCCTCCTGCGGCGCCACTCATTGGCGATTTGGTTGCAAAAGCCCAAGACTGGCCGAATTCCGATGAGGTATCGGAGCGGCTGTTTCATCTGTTGCCCCCTCAGTTCCAGGCTGAAATCGCACAGCAAACAAACGATCCGTCGAAAATGCCACCTCCGCCGCAACAGCAACCTCCAAATCCCGTAGAGATGGCAAAGACACAAGCTGAAATATCTAAGGCGCAGAGGGAGCAATCGAGAGCTGAGGCCGAGCAATCAAAGGTCATGCATGGCATGGCGGCGGGTGAACACAAACTAAAGATGCAAGAGCTAGAGCTGCAAGGTCAACAATTAAAGAATGTAATGGCTGAGTTTCAGTTGCTTGATGTGCAGATGAAATTAGCATCAAACGGCCCGCCGATTGATAGCGCGAAGCTGCATACATGGATCGGGCATGTGGATTTGGCGCTGAAGTCTATGGATGCGCATGTCGCGTCACAAATTGCTGCTACTGGGCCCAGTGGGGGGCAACAAGGGCCCTCAGACGATCAATCAGTTGACACAAATGCTACTATTGGGGCGGCCGCTAAAGGTACAGAGACGGTCAATCCCGAATTCGTCACGGTCTAGCCCGAGCCGCGCAACGAGCCTGTCTCCTTTGAGCATCGCCCGCCCGGCCTGTCCCTCGCATTGCGAGCGGTATCCCATGCGATAGGCGTGCCGGGACAGGAAGCGACGCCCGCCTGTGGGCAAATAAAGCTTAGCAGCGCCACGGCCGGTCTGCGGGCATTGTCGCGTGCGTCTCGTCTCCGATCTTCCAAATCCAGCTTCCCGCCCGCACCGAGCCCGCGCCCGAAACGACCCGCGCCATCTTGTGAACCGACAGTGTCAATCCATCTTCGACGATTGCCCGTTCGGGTCCGCCGAGCCAGCGGGTAAATGAGGGATTGGACCACGCCATCGCCGACCTCCAAACATCGAAATCTCTTGGCTAACTTTGATTTCTGAGAAGCGCCCACTTCAGCTTCGCCCCTGTCCGCTACGCTACGCGGGCGCGAGGCTATGGTATATATAGGTGTTCGGATTCAGCACCGACGCGAACCAAGAAAAGCGTCGAATACGGTTCTATTTTCGAACGCAACGGTGCTTATTTGATGGCGCGCGTTCGGAACCGAAACCGTATATCAGGCGACGGGTTCATTTTCAGTACCGGACAATGTTTTCTCTGCCGCGACTTGTCGGATCAATTCGCGCGCCTTTGCCTTGCTGCCACCCCAAGGCTTCCTCTTTTTCGGCGCGCCGGGCGGTTTGATCCGTCCTTTCCATTCGTCAGTCGGCAATTGTCCTTTGCCAGCATTCCTGAATGTGAGCCGCCATGTCGTCGCGTGTCCTCGGATGAAATTGCCGTCCGAGGTCTTGACGAGAAACCCTTTCTCTCCAAGGTCCCGATAGGCACCCGATGCGGTTGATTTGCTCACGCCGGGCTTGTCCGCGGCTTCGTCGAGGCTTAGTGTCCGTCCGGAGAGAT
>QHBR01000304.1 GCA_003244015.1 Hyphomicrobiales bacterium
CAGCCGCCAAGCCCGGCCATCGCGAAGGCCGCCGTCATTAGCTTGATCACCCGCCGGCGATCGTGCGGCGAGGCCAGCGCCTCGGCCAGTCCCGGAAATTCCTGCGCCGCGCGCGCGATGAACGACGGATCGTTCGCCAATTCCTCCAGGCTGCGCCATTGCCGGCTCACCGGTGACATATCGAACAATCCGTGAGTTTGCGCCCTCCAACGTGGTACTCGGCCATCAGCGCCTCCGGCGAGGGTGTGAAGGCGGTCCGCTGCCATTCGGTGTTGTAGATCTGATCCTTCGGCCGCAAATTCGGGCCGGGGTCGCGATGACAGTCAAGACAGAACTGCATCGTCAGACTCTTGGCCTTATAGCTGAGCGGCATTTTATCCACCTCCCCGTGACAACTCGAGCAGCCGACGCCTTTGGCGATGTGAATGCTGTGGTTGAAATAAACATAGTCGGGCAAATCATTGATCCGGTTCCAGACGATCGGCTTGTCGTCGGCTAGGCTCTGTCGCACCGGTGCCAAAAGCGCAGCGTTCGTCCAGATCTGAGAATGGCATGTCATGCAAGTATAGGTGGGCGGCAAGCCAGCACTGGACGACACGTCCACCGACGTATGGCAGAACCGGCAATCGATTCCCAAACCGGCTACGTGATGTTCGTGGCTAAATGATGCCGGTTGGCCGACGGTCCAGCGGACATGACGGGCGTAATCGGTTCGCGGCCAGAACCAAAACCAGCCGATGCCGCCGGCGAACACCGCTGCCAAACCCAATAGGGTCAGCGCAGCCCAAAAATTGGCGCTCGGCCGGAAAATGGCGGCCATTCGGACAACGCTCCGTGCCTTGCGGTGCTCTCTCCAGTCAAGCCTAACTAAATTCAAGGTAGTGTCAACGGCGGAGCAAAACGCGGTCGGCGGGACGGCGGGAACTCAGGCCAGTTTGCGGCGATTCCTTTCGGACCGCCGCCTAGGTTAGGCGATCGGTTGTTGGACACCTGTGATGGCGAGCAAGCCAACGGCAAGAACGGCAAGACAAGCTATCGGCAAGAAAGGAAACGATCAGGCTTCAGTCATTCGTCGCCCTGGCCATTCCGTGCAGAATTGTTCCACTCCCGACACTGGCTACACGTCTCCGATGTCTCGGGCCGACCGCATCTCAATCGGCGGAAAGCCCACTATGTCATAGGTTGCCGAAGCGATGCCTATTCCCGCTTTGTCCAGCTTGGAGATGATATCGCGGCTCATTGCATTGCGTTAATGCCAACCCAATCGATGCCAAACAGATGCATGCCACTTCTCCCATTCTGATCGTGGCGCGATGGCCGGCCAGATAGATCTGAGTCTCCCGCGATGGACAGACCCCGAGCTATAACTCTGTTAATGAGCGAGAAAAGGCCCCGCCAAGCGGAGCCCGTCAGCCTGCCGGCCGATCGACCTCGTCCAGGCGAGTCACATCAGCTCCCAACGTTCCGAAGTATGCTGCGGAGCCGCCCTCCCTCACTGCCGCAAACGTCGCGCGTCGCCTGCGGACGTCGTCGAGATCGGCGGGCGTGGAAATCTCCCGCTCGGCGTCGCCCAGCACCAGATCGGCATGGCGCTACAAGGTCTTCGCCCGCGCGGGATCGCGCTCGCAGCCGAGCACGGCCGACAAGACCTCCAGCATTCGAATCAGCACGGCGGCACTGCCCGAGGCGTTCTGCCGGATCAAATGAAACATCGCATCCGTCAGCCCATCGTAATCAATGCTGGGGACAACCAGCGCGGGCGAGCCTTTGCGGAGCGAAACGCCGGTGGGGAGTTGCAGGGGCACGAGGTCGCAAAGTGCCGCACCCAGCCGGTCCAGCGCGCTCATCGCGGTGTGGGGATCGTTGATGCCGGGTGACAGCGCGCGGACCGCTACCTCCACCAGCTGCCGGATGGCGAATTCGAGGTCGGCAGAGCCCACGCGCGCCGGTCCCAGGGCCGTGGCGTTGCGGATCGCGGCGTCCGTCCCTTCCGCCGGCGGCGTTATCACTGCGATCGCGGCGCCCGGGAAGACATAATCGCCCGGCCGGACGAGCAGGCGGATCGCGGTTCCATGCGCGGCCGCCCAATCGGCGAGGCCGCGATCGTCGAGCTGCTGGAGATAGCCCCGCCGACTATCCACCACCGGAACGGCATTGTGCCAATAGGCGGCTGGCGGCGGTGCGAGCTGCCGGGTGTCGGTCGTCAATCGCTGGAGTGCCGACTGGAGATCCGCGCTCACCAGATCGATCACCGTGTCGACATTGATGCGGCCGGCCATATGGCCGACGAAGTAGACGAGGGCCACCACGCAAACGAATGCCAGGAGGATGCCGAGGCTGAGCGAGAGATGCGGGACGAACGCGCCTTCTTCCTGGGCACGCACGCTGCGCAGCACCATCAGCGCGTAGGAGAAGGTGCCCAGGAAGGCGCCGAGCGTGATCTGGTTACCGCGATCGCGCGTGAAGTTGCGAAGCAGCCGCGGCCCCATCTGCCCGGCGGCCAGGGACAACGCGGCGATCGTGATCGAGAACACGGTGCCGGCGACCCCGATGGTCGATGCCGCCACCGCGCTAAGCAGGGTGCGGGCGCCGGCGCTCCCGCCGTTATAGAGCCAGGCGCTCTCGATCAGCCATTGCGGGACCGCGCCGTCTCGATCGAGGCTGACGACGCCGACGGCGCCAAGCACTCCGGCGACGACCATGAGCCCGGGGATCAGCCAGAACGTCTCGTGCAGATCGCTGAACAGCTTGCGTAAGCGCGCGGTCAAAGTCAGCCCCGATCAGGAGATGGTTTGGCGCCGCGTCATGCGACGGAAGCGGGCGCGCACGTGTAGCCGATCGTGACCAACCGTTCCGAGCTGGCCATATGCCATATATAGACCTATCACCATGGACGGCCCGGTGCGGCTCGAACCGTCGCCCGTTCTCGGCAGTGCAGCGAAACAGAGCGGCGGCCAGATCGACTACAACTACAACTACCAGTTCGCCAATGGCTCCGTCCTCGGCCTCGAGGCGTACATCCAGGGCGTCGCCGCCCACGGCTCAACCCTCGTGTTTTGCCAGGCAAACGGTCGCCGGTTTCCCAATCCAATTGATCAGACCTTGTCTTCTAGCAGGAGCAAGATTACCTCGGGACCGTGCACGGCCGGTTGGGCTTTACCATCACGCCGACTTTGCTTGTCTGCGGGACCGGCGGTTTGGCTTATGGTCAGACGAATTCGAGCACGAGCATCACGCCGATCGTGGAAAGAGCTCCATTCCTGCGCAACCATTATCGCTCGTTCGGCAGATTTTCCAATACGTGAGTTGGCTGGACGGCAGGCGGTGGCATCGAATGGATGTTCGCTCCGTATTGGAGCGTCAAGGCCGAATATCTGTGTTACCTATGGCCTCAGCGCGTTGCAGAGCTTCAATTTCGCTGGCACGCCCTTTACCGTCGGTGCTCCCGTCTCTAGGACAAGCTTCAGGGGCAACATCGTGCGCGCCGGCTTGAACTATCGCTTCAACTTGTGGGGTCCGGGTCCGGTCGTCGCCAAATACTACTGTCGAAGCGAGGCAATACCTTTCGGGCAAACTTAAACCGGGCCGCGAGGCAGGGTTTTGTTTCAAAACCGCGCGGCGTCCGACGGCCCGCACGCGGTCACGCGCCGGAATCGCCATCATTTCCGCTCACCATGAAGCGGTAGCGGATGATGGCGGTATACTTTTCTTCCGGGCGCAGGATAGTGGACGGGAATGCCGGATGGTGGGGCGCATCGGGAAAGCCCTGCGGCTCGAAGGCGAAGCCCGCAGACTGACGATAAATGACACCGCCGCGACCGGCGACGGAGCCGTTCAGCTTGTTGCCAGTATAAAGCTGTAGCCCGGGCTGAGTGGTGTGAATCTCAAGTATCCGGCCACTCGTCGGATCGAGAGCGCGGGCGCCGAGACGCGGCGCCGCGGCTTGCCCGGTACCCAACACAAAGCACTGATCGTAACCCGTGCCATAAATTAACTGAGGGTCGGCCCGGCGAATGCGCGCGTCAAGCCGCGTTGGTTTACGAAAGTCGAACGGGGTGCCGGCGACGGATCGGATCTCCCCTGTCGGGATCTGCTTGTCGTCGGTGGGCAGGAACATGTCCGACGGAATGGTCACGACATGACCCAACGCATCGTCGATCTCCGCGCCGGCCAAGTTGAAATACGGGTGGGCGCTCAGGCTGACGAGTGTGGGCTTCGTGGCGTGTGCCTCGAATTCCAGCCAGAGAGAGTCGCCGTCAAGGCGATAGGTGGCCTGAACCGAGAGATCGCCAGGGAACCCCTGGTCCCCGTCGGGGCTGACATGGGTCAGGACGAGAGCCGGCGTTGAATGCGCCGCCGCCGACGTCACCTTCCAAAAGACCTTGTCGAAACCAACGGGGCCGCCATGCAGGGTCGAGGTTCCGTCATTAGCCGGCAGATGGTATGCGCGACCATCGAGGGTGAAGCTGCCGCCGGCGATCCGATTGGCATTGCGCCCAAGGAGAGCACCGAACGCGCCTCCAGCCTTCATGTAGGTCGCCACGTCGTCGAAGCCCAGCAGAACATCGCCTCGGCGTCCCAACCGGTCCGGCGCCTCGATCGAAACCATGCGCCCGCCATAATCCGTGATGCGCACCCGCAGACGCGAATTTTCGAGCGTGTAGACCATGGCGGACCGCCCATCGGGGGTCTGGCCGAACAATTCGACGGGCGTGATCGGTCTGGTCATGGGCGCCTCCGGTCAATCATCTGAGGAGGAACGGGCGGGGCCTACGCGCCATTCAGTTCTGCCCCGGGGAATGTTTCTATCCCTTGGGTTGCCGCCGCCGAAACGCGAAAAAGCCGACTACTTGATTTGGTTCGGAGCGAGCACTTGGCACCTCCCGAAGACGCTTTGGGCTGCCACGTTTCATCGTTGTGCTCGATCGCTGCAATGACATCTCAAATTGCATATTTCAGGCAGCAGCGCGGCGCGTCTCCCAAAAACAGGATAGCGCCTTGTCTTTGATCGTGTTTTTGACAACCGCTCGATCTTCGATAATATGCCCCCGTCTGCCAAACAGTCAACGCCCCTGAGGATGTGCTTCTCTGCGCGATTTTGCGCCGTTAGTCGGGCATCCCGGTTTACAACATCAAGACCTTCAAGAACAGTGCCGTGGCGTAGTTTATCAAAATTTCGGTTCCAGCAATGGCAGACCGCCCTCTTTCCGTCGACATCAAGCATCCTCTCCTCCTCAAGAACGGCGACCTGTTTCTTGTCACGGAACAGAACGGCAGCGTGCCGCAGGGGCCACCCGGCTTCGGCCTCTTTTATCGCGATTGCTGTTATCTCAGCCAGTACGAGCTTTCGCTCAACGGTACCCGTCCCCTCCTGCTTATGTCCGCGTGGGACGAAGGGTTTGCCGCCCGTGATAAAACGTCATACCGAAGCTTGGGAATCCCAAAACCCAGACTCGATTCAATTATTTCGCGGTGTCGCCTTACGGCCGTCTGCCGGAGTTCTTCGCCGGGACCCAACGGGAAGAGGGTCTTTCTCCCGCCCACTGTCCGCGCGCCGACCCGCTGAGGCGTGGTCAGCGGGGGCGGTGCCGCTCATGGTCGCGGAGCTGCTCGGGCTCCAGCCGCAGGGATTTGATGGGAAGCTTCGGATCGTGCGCCCGGTGCTCCCGGAGTCCATCCAGCATTTCGAGCTTCACGGTCTCAAGGTTGGGGGCGGTACCGTCGACCTACGGTTCGAGCGCGCGCCCGGGGGCCGCGTCGCTCCCCATGTTCTTGCTGTTCAGGGAGCGCTGAAAGTCGAGTTCGAAGAAGCCGCCGAACAGCTATGAGGCAGCACGATTGTGGGCATGATCGGGAGACATTCGCTGTTTCGCCGGTGCCGTGGTGCGGGTCAGGTTGTGCGCGGTGTTGACCAGGCTAATGTGGGAAAAGGCCTGCGGGAAATTGCCCAGGAGCCGCTTGGCGTAAGGCGATCGAGCGTCATCTGACTGTGGATGGCTTCGTCCTGCGTTACGACACGAGCGCTGCGAGCGATGGTCTGCCGGCGGCCGAAGGCGCCTTCCTCGCGTGTAGCTTCTGGCTTGCCGACAACCTCGTGCTGCTAGGCCGGCGCGAGGACGCGCGCCACCTTTTTGAGCGCCTGCTCTCCTTGCGTAACGACGTCGGCCTTTTGTCCGAGGAGTATGATCCTCGACCGTGCTTCGCACCCGCGGATCGCTCGCCGGCAGAAAGCCGACGAGCGGCAGGAGCAGAACGCTGGCATCGAGCTCCTCTGCGCCATAGGATTGGGCGAAGGCGGCGATCTTGGGATTGAAGCCGTTGCGGCAGACCTCCTCATGGATCTGTTTGCGCAGTGGCCTCCAGCGGTCGACGGGGCCCTCGAGGCCGAACTGTTCGGCACGATGACCCATGATTACA
>QHBR01000111.1 GCA_003244015.1 Hyphomicrobiales bacterium
GCGAGGGCCGTCCACATATGAATTTCGCACAAAGATCCAAGGGCGAAGGGAACGGCATTGGGCCGCCGCGCCGGCGGCTCGCCAGTAAATTTGTTTCCGAGCGATCCGGTTTCGTTCAAACCCGATCGCGTTTTTTGTTTCTGCCTAGTCCTGGCCGCGGAGCCGATTTCCTCTCTCGAGGATAATTTTCAATCGACCTGCAGCAACTTTAGCTTGCGATGCAGGGCCGAGCGCTCCATGCCGACGAATTCGGCGGTGCGCGAAATGTTGCCGCCGAACCGGTTGATCTGGGCGACCAAATATTCACGCTCGAAGACTTCGCGCGCTTCCCGCAACGGAAGGTTCATCAGCTTTTCGCCGCCGGGGCCATTCGGCGTCGAGGGAACGAGCGCGCCGATCTCGGAGGGCAGCATATCCGCGGTAACCGCCGCCTCGGGATCGCCGGCGGCGAGGATCATCAACCGCTCCACGTTGTTGCGCAACTGCCTTATATTGCCGGGCCAATCGTGCGATTGCAGAACCGCCATCGCGTCGTCGGCGATCAAACGCCGCGGCATGCCGGTCGTCGCCGACAGCTGCTCCATGAAAAAAGCGATGAGTTCGGCAATATCCTCGCGGCGTTCGCTCAGCGAGGGCACGCGAACCGGCACGACGGCGAGACGATGGAAAAGATCCTCGCGGAACGAACCATCGGCGATCAGCGCCGCGAGATCGCGCGAGCTCGACGAAATGATGCGGACGTCGACATAAACGCGGGTCGCGCCTCCAACACGGAGAAAATTCTGCTCGACCAGGACACGCAGGATCTTGCCCTGGGTCTCCTTGGGCATATCGACGATTTCGTCGAGGTAGAGCGTGCCTCCGTGGGCTTCCTCGAGCGCGCCAACCTTGCGGCTGCTTCCTTCCTTGGCTTCGGTTCCAAACAATTCCATTTCCATCGTTTCCGGCGCGATCGTCGCCGAATTGATGGTGACGAAAGGGCCGTCGGCGCGGGCCGACGCGTCATGGATGCAGCGGGCGGCGAGTTCCTTGCCCGCGCCGGGCGAGCCGGTGATCAGGACCCGCGAATTGGCTGGCCCGACGCGCTCGATTACATGACGCAACTGGTTGATCACGGCGGATTTGCCGACGATCCGGTTGGCTCCGCCGGCCCTTGTGCGCAACTCGGTGACCTCGCGCTTCAATCGCGAGGCTTCGAGCGCGCGTTCCGCGACCAGCACCAGGCGGTCCGCCTTGAACGGCTTTTCGATGAAATCATAGGCGCCGAGCTTTATCGCGGAGACCGCCGTCTCGATATTGCCGTGACCAGATATCATGACGACCGGCAGCTTCGGGTTCTGCTCCTTGACGATCTTCAGCAACTGCAAGCCATCGAGTCTCGAGCCTTGTAGCCAAATATCGAGAAAGACGAGGGTTGGGCGTCTTGCGCCAATCGCGGCCAAAGCCTCGTCGGAATTCTTGGCCGTGCGGGTGCCATGGCCTTCGTCCGCCAATATCCCGGAAACAATTTCCCGTATGTCCGCTTCGTCGTCCACTATCAGAATATCGCTCGTCATGAATTTCTTCACCCTCCCTTGCCGGCTTCGGCAGGCATGGTTTTGTCAAAATCCCCGACATAATCATGCCCGCCATGATCGTGTCCCAAAGGAAAATACAGCCTGACCCAGGCGCCACGCCCGCTTGCCGCATCCCGCAACTCGAGCCCGCCGCCGTGATCGGCGAGAATTTTAGCGACGATCGGAAGGCCGAGCCCCGTTCCGTCGGCGCGCGTCGTCATGTAGGGTTCGAGGAGCCTTTGCCGGTTCTCCTTGGGAAAGCCCTTGCCGTTGTCGATCACGTCGATGGTGACGCCGCGCCCGGCAACCGCGACCGCCACGGATATCTTGCCCAGGAAGCCGGGTTCGCTCGCGTGCGCGGCAATCCCTTCGGTTGCGTTCTTAACGATGTTCGTCAAGGCTTGGGCCAAAAGCCGCCGGTCGAAGGGGACCAGGATTGGGCCTTGCGGCAGCCGGTCTTCAAACAAGATGCCGGGATGCGCGACCCGCATCAGGAACAGGACCTGGCGCACGCATTCGCCAACGTCGCCGCTTTCGAGGCGGGGTTTCGGCATACGCGCGAAAGACGAGAACTCATCCACCATGCGTTTGATGTCGTCGACTTGCCGGACGATGGTATCGGTGCACTGATCGAAAACGTCGCGGTCTTGCTCGATCAGACGCCCATATTTGCGTTTCAGCCGTTCCGCGGATAGCTGGATCGGGGTCAGGGGATTTTTAATTTCGTGGGCGATCCGGCGGGCGACATCGGCCCATGCCGCCGTCCGCTGCGCGGTCACGAGGTCGGTTATATCGTCGAGCGTCACGACATAGCTCTTGTCGGCGCGTTCGCCCGGCTCGCTGGTGATGCTCACGTTGAAAAGACGATCGAGGCCCCCGCGGGAAAGCGAAATTTGTCCTTGGACCAGCCGGGATTGACCGGAACGCGCGCCGGCCAGCATGTCCTCTAGTTCCGGCAGCACGCTTGCGATCGATTGACCCGCGATCCGCGCGGCCGCTTCGGCGCTTTGCGGGAACAATTTTTCAGCGGACGGATTGAGCACGGTAATTTCGCCATCCGGTCCGATGCCCACGACCGCGACCGGAACGCCGGAGAGAACCGCCTCGGTGAAGAGCCGCCGCTCGTCGATGAGCTCGCTCGCCGCGATGAGCCGGTGCTGCTGCAGGCTCAGTTCCGAGGTCATTTTGTTGAAGGTTTCGCCGAGATGGGCAAGATCGCCATCGGACTTATGGACCGCAACCTGAACGTGGAGATTGCCGGAGGCGACCTCATCGGTGGCCGCGATCAGGCGCCTTATCGGCGCCACGAGACTGTCGGCGAAGGAAAGACCGAGCCAGGTCGCGGATAAAAGCATGATGAGGGCGATCAGGACGAACATGATCGCGAATGCGATCCTGGTCCTGCTCCGGTGGCTGTCGAAAGCATCGTAAAGCGCGACCATTTTGTCGGCCTGATCTTGAAAATCCACCGTGAACGGATCGACCGGCCGGGCGACATATAAAAACGTGTCCGGGAAAGAATTGAGCATCCGCAAGGCAACGAAGGTCGGCCCTTTTTTGAGGATCAGGCAAGTGATTTCATCCTTTTTTGCGTCCTCGAAATCACCCGGATCAGGCTGGACCACGGCATTGCCGGTCAAGGCGCCCGTGTCGACGCGTTCGACCACGGTTCCGTCGGATTTCATAAGAGCCGCGGCGGTGAAGCCAAGAAGACGCGCCCGCGTGCTGAAAAAACCTCGAAACCACGACCGGTCAAAATCGAACGTGGGCTTGGCCAGGTCGAGATCCGAGGCTGTGAGCCTCGCCTCATGGACCAGCGATCTGCATTGGCCTTCGCGAAACAAATTTGCCGCGTCAATCGTATTTTGTACAAAGCCGCGTCCATCCTGCATGAAGGCTGGATTGAAACTGCGTTCCAGCGTCACCGAACCGACCCAGGCCATCAGCAGAGCCGGCGCGGCGGCGATGATCGAGAAAAGTACGACGATGCGAATATGCAGCTCCGCCCCGGCGACGCCCGCGCGGCGCGCCTTGAAGAGTGCATAGGCCTCGGCGAGGACGAAACCGAAGACGAGGAGGATGCCAAGGATATTGGCGACAAACAGCCCCAGAACGACGGGGTCCGTCGGTGCGATCGGCGTGTAGCCGGAAAAAATCAGAAAACTGACGAGCCCGATGAAGAGGGCAAGGATAACGGCCACGGGACCGAACCGGACCGTAAACCTGGGATGGCTATTTTTACTGCCCAAGGCCCGCCGCGATATTTTTTGATTATCCATGGTCGCCGGCAAAAAGACATGGATGGGTCAGGCACCGCGCGCGAAAAGAAACAAGGTGAACCGCGTTGCCATAATATCACGCTGTTGCAAGATTACGACATTTCAGGGGCCGGGTGACCTGACCGCTCCGGGCGGGCAAGCATGGCGAGGCGACGTGATTTGGCGCCGCAACAGAGGATATGATCGAATTTCTTTCATCTCGCATTGACTGAATTTTAGGCAATCGAGCCCAGAATTTGAGCAATCAGACGCCCGCGCTCTCCCGCTGCTTTGGTTCGCTGCGCAATCGCTCCCCACGGCGGGGTAGAGCCCGATCGTCCCGCGCCGCATGCCGCGCTTAAAATGGCGGCGGCGGCGGCGAAACCCGATGTCCGAGTAAGCCTCATCGACGTTCCTTTGCCGGCCAGAGAATCCAAAGGGGCCGATGGCATCGGCTTGCCGGGGCAATATCGCCTAGCGCGGCGAACGCATCCACCTGATGTCGAGATCGCGGACCTTCTTGCGCAATGTGTTCCGGTTCAGCCCCAAAAGTTCGGCGGCCTTGATCTGGTTGCCTCGGGTCGCGGCGAGCGCCGCGGAAATCAACGGATATTCGATCTCCCGCAAGATCCTGTAATAGAGTCCGGGGGGCGGCAGGCCCGCGCCGTGCTCATGGAAAAGCTCGGAGAGATGCCGCTCCATCGCGCCGCCAAGCGTCGGGCGCCGCCCGGGCTCCCCTGACCGCCCGTTCTCCGGGTCGAGCGCCGCCAAATAAAGCGGCTTGATCGCCGGCGGATCAGCTCTAAGTTCCAAGTCCACCAATTGCGCCGTGACCGCTTCTTGCGGGTAGAGCGCGGCGAGCCGGCGGGTGAGATTTTCGAGTTCCCTGATATTGCCTGGCCAGCGATAGTGCTTGAGGCGCTCCAAGGCATCTGGTTCGATACGTTTGAGGGGCAAGCCTTCGGCGGCGGCGAGCACGAAAAAATGTTGCGCGAGATCGCCGATATCCTCGATGCGTTCGCGCAACGGCGGCAGCCGCAAAGGGACGACGTTCAAACGGAAAAACAGATCCTCTCGGAACAGGCCTTGGCGGATCAGCCCGCCCAAATCCTTATTGGTCGCGGCGATGATGCGGACGTTTGTCTTGATGGCGCTGCGGCCGCCGACCGTGGCATATTCGCCTTGTTGCAGCACGCGCAGAAGCCTAGTCTGCGCCTCCATCGGCATGTCGCCGATCTCGTCGAGGAAGAGGGTGCCTCCCTCGGCCTGCTCGAAGCGCCCGGCGGAACGCTGATTGGCGCCAGTGAACGCTCCTTTTTCGTGGCCGAACAATTCGCTCTCGATGAGATCGCGGGGAATTGCCGCCATGTTGATGGCGACGAACGGGCCTTTCTTGCGTTTGCCGTAGTCATGCAGCGCGCGCGCGACAAGCTCCTTGCCGGTGCCGGATTCGCCGGTGATCATGACCGTGAGATCGGTCTGCATCAGGCGCGCCAAGGCACGGTAGATTTCCTGCATGGCGGGGGAGCGCCCCACGAGAGGCATCTCCTCCAGCTCCGCGCTGGGCGCGGCGCGGACGCGATTTTTTGGCTCGCTCAGCGCACGCCCGACGATCGAAACCAGTTCCCGCAAGTCGAAGGGCTTTGGCAGATAATCATAGGCGCCACGCTCGGACGCCTTGATCGCGGTCATGAATGTATTCAGCGCGCTCATGACGATGATCGGCAGATTCGGCCGCAGTTTTTTCATCTTGGGCAGTAGCTCGAAGGCATTTTCATCCGGCATGACGACATCGGTAATAACGAGATCGCCTTCGCCCGACTGAACCCACCGCCAAAGTGTGGCCGCGTTTCCCGTCGCGCGCACGTCATAGCCCGCGCGCGATAAGGCCTGACTGAGGACTGTCCTGATCGCTGCATCGTCGTCGGCGATGAGGATGTTCCCAGTAGCCATCAACCTGCACTTTCCTTGGGGCGGAAAACCGGCTCGCACTTACCGGAATTGAACGTCTTTTTTGGGTTTCCCTAGCTCCGGCGAGCCTTAGCCGTGCTTCACGCCCTGGCCGGCGCATACATGGGCATGAGAACCCGGAACGTCGTGCGGCGGGGAAGGGATTCGCATTCTATGGTACCACCGTGATCGTCGACAATCTTGGCAACCAAAGCAAGCCCCAGGCCAGTTCCGGCCGCTTTCGTGGTGACGAAGGGATCGTACAGATAGGGCAACAAATCCGGCGCGACGCCGGACCCATTGTCACGCACGCAAAATTCAAGCGGCAGGCTCACTGGTGCCTTCGCGCCGGAAATTTGCAGGCGCACGCCGGGCCGGAAGGCGGTTGTTAATTCGATGTCGCCGTCGCGGCGCGATTCGCCAATCGCTTCGGCGGCGTTCTTGACCAGATTCAGGAAGATCTGAATGAGCTGATCCTTGTTGCCAAGAACCGCGGGAAGCGAGGGATCGTAGTTTTCATGAAAGCGGATATGGCGCGCGAATCCTGCCTGGGACACTTTCTTGACGTGGTCGAGCACGGCATGGATATTGACTTTTTCGCGCCCAGCCGACCGCCCTTCCGAAAATGCGCTCATCCGGTCGACAAGCTTTACGATCCGGTCGGTCTCCTCGCAAATAAGCCTGGTCAGCGCGCGATCGGCGTCGGTCGCTTCGGCTTCGAGAAGCTGCGCGGCCCCTCGTATTCCCGACAGCGGATTCTTGATTTCATGGGCGAGGACGGACGCCATCGCGGCGACCGACCGCCCGGCGCCCCGATGGGTGAGCTGCCGGTCGATTTTCTCGGAAAGAGAGCGCTCCTGCAACATGATCACGACGCTGCCGGCGGGTTCCTGCAGCGGCGTCACGAAAATATCGACTAGCCGGCCGCATCCCGGTTTTGCCAAGTTGAGATC
>QHBR01000372.1 GCA_003244015.1 Hyphomicrobiales bacterium
ATCGTCCCGAGAATCAACGGCATGCCGTTGAAAAGGGGCGCCTCGGCGACGGCCGCGGCCTCGCCGGTGCGCGCAGTTCCTGTTACTAAGCTCATGTCACTTGCCTCTTTGTTGTTGAGGATTAAGAACCGGATTCTGGCGTGAACACTCGGGCCGCCAAACAATTCGGGCTCAGCGCCAATGCGATCGTCGGCGCCAAAAAAACCGGCCTATCTCCGTCTCCTTGTTTAGAGCCGCCAATGGGAAGGGACAATATACCGGCGGGGGGGTTGCTTACAACCTGTAGGGGTATGTGTAGACTACCTCTATAGGTAGGAAACGGACGATCTCCCTTCAGGCCCCTTCGGCCGCCGCGCGGCGGCACTACCCGTAATGGTGTATTGGCACGAATAATATACCTATAAATAATACTTCTTGGCAATCCGCCATAAATGTGAGGCAAATATCACGCGTAACTCATGTACATATCAGGATATTATCTTCACTAATACATAGCTATCCTAAATTTGCAAATAGTTTTCAGTTCGATCCGAGGCCGGCGTGGCAAATAATCAGCACACGTTATTCATCTATACTTCTGCTCAGGATTGCCGGCCGCCAGCCCCCGCAAACCGCTGAGCCCGCGCACGCGGCGCGCCTGGTTTAACGGAATGCCCGCCAATCCAAAGGCAGGGCGGAGGTTCGGCACAACGGCCTGTAACGTTCTCCCGCCGTCTTCGAGAACCGCAGCGGATCGCGGGGCGCCAAGGCATGGCGCTCGCGCAAGACTTTCGAATATTCATCGGCGCGAAATCGGTTAGAACCTATCCCATGCGGCTGCGAGCGAAGTTGAGTTCGACAGGGGACACCCCAGGAGAAAGACAATGGCGGAAGGTTGGCGCGCTTGGGCGCGGGCCTTTGCGCGGCTTCGCGGGCGCGGAAATCCGATGTCGCGCCGGGGCGGGCCGTTGCCTCGCCATTTTTTTCTCAGGGGCCGTGGTTTTGCTTGCGCCCGCGAGCAGCTTGCGAGCGGCGGACGGGCTTTGCCCGGGCGAGGGCGGCATCGGCGGCCGGGTCGTCTCGGTCGACGAGCGGCTCGAATTGACTCTCGAAACCGGCATCCGGCTCAAAATCGCCGGGGTCGATCCGCCGCGCCCGACGCCGGGCGATCCAGTTCTCGACGTACGCGCGCGTGACCGGCTTGCCCAATGGCTCGTTGGGCAAGAAATACTGTTTCGCCCGCTCGACCCGGGCCCGGATCGCTGGGGGCGCGTCGTTGCCTTCGTCTTCGCTGTCGCGCCGGAGTCTACAAATGGGCCGGGACCGGCGCGCTTGCCGGTCGGCGAGGCGCTCCTCGATGCCGGCCTCGCGCGCTATGAACCAAGCGCGGCGGCGCGCCCTTGCCGGGGCGCCCTCCTCGCCGCGGAGGCCGATGCGCGCGATTCCGGGGTTGGCCTTTGGGCCGATCCGTATTATGCGATCATCGCCGCGGCCGATCGCCTGTCCTTCGCCGAGAAGGCTGGCTCGTCCGTTATTGTCGAAGGCCGGATTACCGGGATCGCCAGCCGGAGGCCGCGCATAACGCTCTACTTTGGGCCGCGCCAGGGTTGGGATTTTTCGGTCACGATCTTGCCGCGCAACAGCAAAACATTCGAGGCGGCTTATGCAAGTCTGTCGGGCTTGACCGGCAAAACCTTCCGCGTGCGAGGACTTCTCGATACCCGCTTCGGACCGCAAATCGAGATCTCGGACCCAGACGAGGTGGAGGCGGCCGGGCAAGACCAAGACCCGGCCGCAAGTTCCCCCGCACCAAGATAAGGCGCCAGCGCGAATGGGGTTTTCCGCGAACATCGCCGGTTCGAGGCGAACGAAAAACGGTTCCGGGCCAGGCGCGCAACTGGCGGCCGCGGGGGTCGTAGCGCTTCTTCTTTCCGCCTGCGCCGCAATGGAGCCGCAAGACAGCACGCCCTTCAACGCGGCGGTGCCGGTGCCGCCGCCCCGCGCGCCTGCCGCCGACACGAAAACAGCGGCGGAACACCGGCGCATGATCGCCTTGTTCGACGGCGAGTACAGATATCCTCCAGCCGAAGCCTACCTTAACGAAATTCTCGTCAAGCTCGCCAACGCGGATGAACGCGCAGCCGAACCTTATAAGGTGACGATCCTGAATTCGCCGATCGTGAACGCCTTCGCGCTGCCGCCCGGCGAGCTCTATGTGACGCGGGGCCTCTTGGCGCTCGCCAACGATGCCTCGGAAGTCGCGGCGGTGATGGCGCATGAGATCGCCCACATCACCGCCAAACACGCCATGCAGCGCGAAGAACAAGAAAAACGCGCCGCGGTGATCAGCGAGGCCGCGAGCGTGATCCAGAGCAAGCAAAAGAGCCAAGAGGTCGAGGCCCTGGCGCAACGCACGATCGCGAGCTTTTCCCGCCAGCAGGAACTCGAAGCCGATCAGATCGGCATCAGGGTAGCCGCAAAGGCGGGCTTCGACCCCTATGGCGCGGTCCGCTTCCTTAACGCGCTCGGGCGCTCGGCGGCGCTGCGCAGCGCGCTCATGGGCCGCTATGCGGGCGCCGGCACGCCGGATCTTTTGGCGACCCATCCCTCCACCCCGGAGCGGGTCGCGCAGGCGATCAACGCGGCGCGCCAGATCGGCGCCCCGGGCATCGGTGCGACCGGCCGGGCGTCCTATCTCGCCGCGATCGACGGCATGACCTTTGGCGACGATCCCGCCGAAGGGGCGATCCGCGGCCGCAAGTTCTTGCACGGGCGGCTCGGTTTTGCCTTTCTCGCTCCCGAAGGGTTTGTTCTCGAAAACGCATCCCAGGCCCTTCTCGGCATCAAGGCCGGCGGTGCCGAAGCCTTGCGCCTCGACAGCGTCAACGTGCCATCGGCGACGCCACTCACGGCCTATATGGCCACCGGCTGGATCGACGGCCTGATCGACAGTTCGATCGAAACCGCCGAAGTCAACGCCATGCCGGCGGCGACCGCCACCGCAAGCGCCGGCGAATGGAAATTCCGTCTCGCGGTGATCCGGTTCGAACCGGATCGCGTGTACCGGCTGATTTTCGCGACGCGCGCGCTGACGGAGGAGGCCAAGCAACGCTTCCAGGCGTCGATCGATTCCTTTCATCACGTCTCGGCAGACGAGGTCAAGGCCGTGCGGCCTTTGCGCCTCGCAATTGGCGTCGCCAAGGCCGGCGAAACCGCCGAGTCGCTCGCCGCGCAAATGGCCGTTCCAGACCGTGCGCTCGACTATTTCCTGCTCATCAACGAGCTCGCCCGCGGCGAGCCCTTGCACCGCGGGGAAAGCTATAAGATTGTTGCGGAGTAGGCCCTTGAAGCGCTTCCCGAGATGACACATTGATTTGCTGCGCCCATACGGCGATTCAGGCATGATAATCAAACTAGTGCGCTTGATTGCTCGATGCGAGCATCGTGGCTCATGCAGTGGGCCTTGCGAATGGCAGTGAGCGCTCAGCCTTTGACAAGCCGTGAGAGCTCGCTCTTACGGGATCGGTGTGCCGAGTTCATTAAACGTTTCGAGAGCCGTGTCCCGATTAGCGACAGATTCCGGCTTGGCCGATGGCTAGCCGCCGCGCAATCGGCGGGAAAGAAACTTCAATCGATCGAAGATCTTGTATCGCACCTCCACTTCCCCAGCCTCGCCCGCCTGTGAAATCATGTCACTCCTAAAACATAGCACGAATTCAAATTTGCGCTTCCTGCCGCGTCACCTGCGTGCATGGTTTGTCAGCCAGATTGCGGCGCTTCATCCTGACTGTTTCGCCTTAGTGATGGCGACGGGGATCATCTCGAATGCTCTGTTCCTCGAAGGTTATCATCAGTTGTCCGAGCTGCTGTTCGTTACGAACGCTCCCGCCTATCCGTGGTTGGCAATTCTGACCGTAATGCGTGCTGTTCGATTCCCTCAGGCGGTGTGGTTGGATCTGACAAATCCGCGTCTCGTGTTTTCGTTCTTCACCCTTGTCGCCGCCAACGATGTTTTCGGCGATGGCATACACCTGCGCGGTGTAGCGGCGGCCGCTTTGCATCTGTGGATATTGGCGCTCTTCACATGGTTTGTCCTCACTTATTTTAGCTTCGGAGTATTAGCCTTTCGCAATACCTCGCAATGGAGCCGACGTCGTTCATGGCGGGTGGCTGCTAGCGATTGTCGGCACCGAATCCTTGGTGATCCTAGGCACGCTCATCGCGTCTTCGACAGAAGGTCTCGGTCCTGCCGTTTGTGTGCTCGTCCACATGCTGTGGGGTGTAGGAATTTGGCTCTACGCGATTCTCGTAGTGCTGCTGGCCTATCGTATCTTCTTTTTTGAAATAGATCCGGACGATATGACGCCTCTGCTGTGGGTGGTCATGGGCGCCGCTGCAATCAGCACCAATGCCGGATCGACTCTCGTGCTGACCGACAGCGGCATACCATCCCTGCACTCCATGCGGCCGCTCATCGAAGGTGTGACTCTCATCATGTGGGCATGGGCCACTTGGTGGATTCCGCTGTTGCTGCTCTTTGGAATTTGGAAACACGGCGTTCGCCATGTGCCCCTGACATATACCCCGATGCTTTGGGGTATCGTATTTCCGCTTGGGATGTATTCGCTCGCCAGCCTGCGGCTCTCGCTTGCGGCTGATTTTCCTCCCTTGCGTGCGATAGCGCTCGCGGTGTTGTGGATTTCGGTTGCAGCCTGGGCCGCAACATTTATAGGGCTCGTCATCTCCTCCTGGCGAAGTTTTCAGGAATTCAAGCGGTTAGTCCCGCGCCACCCGGCCGCTCATTAAACCGGCATTCGCAGGACGCCGCACCAATTTGCGCTGCAACGCCCGCGATTCAGCGGGTGCGGCTGGCTTCTGCGGCCCGCGCGGGCTCCAACGAACCCGCTCCGGATGGATTGTGCAAATCGTGGTTCTCGGCAATGACCAATGGTAAGTCGGTGACGCGGACAAGTCCGTGCTGGCTCGTGAAGGCGAGAGACTGGTCGTCGCCCCGCCGCTGGGAGAAACCGGCTATCCTTTGTTCGCCGGTGTCATAAACGCTCACCCGGTCGCCCTGCCGGACCGCGAGGCGGCGCGAGAATGGGAAGCAGGCATATCACAGGTTATTCTGCGCGGCGGTCGGCGTGGGGCTACCGGGCGCCAGCATCACCGTTTATTCAGTCTGAGAAATGACCGATGCTTGAGTTCATGCGATTTCTGTTTGCAGTCCGTTACAAGTAGGGGGCACCTCGAAAAATATT
>QHBR01000140.1 GCA_003244015.1 Hyphomicrobiales bacterium
AAAGCGAGGACCGAGGCGGATAAAGCGAGCGTCTTTAACACAAGAGTGACTCCTTTGCTGTCACGACACCACATTGGGGTCAGCTGGGAAACGTCGCGGCCAGACCTTGGTTCCATCGGAAACGCCAAGCTCGACAAGCGCATCACGGCTGTTGCGAGGGCTTCGGCGCGGTCCAAGGCGGCATAGGCGACAGAAGCCGCATCCCGCGCCCGCTTGCGCCGCCTGTACCTTACCCGCCCCACGGGTTGACGACTGCCACGCCGCATTGGTCGAAATCAGCGACGTTGCGGGTGACGACACTCGCCCCGTTGGATCGTGCGACCGAGGCAATCATGAGATCGACCGTCGCGGCGGGTCTGCCTGCCCGCCTGCGGGCGGCGAATATATCCGCATAGGCGACGGCTGCCGCCATGTCGAAGGACAGCACACGTCCCTCGAAATCTTCCAGAAACATGGCCCGCGCCGCCCCTTCAAGATCGACGCGGCGGCGGCCTTCCGGCATGATCGCCAGCCCGGACAGTATTTCCGCCTGACAGATAGAGGCCGTAAACAGGAGTTCGGGAGGCTGCCCGGAAACCCATGCCGCCACTTCCGGCAAGGGCTCGGCGCTCATCATGGCAGACAGAACATTGGTATCGAGCAGGAACATCAATCGAACCGGGGCGGATCACGGGTCGGTTCGCGCGGGGGCAACTCAAGACTGACGCCGCCAAGCGGCGCGAAGCGGGTGCGGATGCGGTCATAAAGATTGCGGCCCGTTGGCCGCGCGGACCCGCTCAGGGCGCTTTGCAAGATGCGCCGGGCCTCGGCCTCCATTGAAAGGCCGCGCGCTGCCGCACGCACTCGCAGGCGTTCCTTGATTGCCGGGTCGAGGTTTCGGATCGTGATGCTGCTCATCGAAAGCGGGACGCCTGTTTGCATGATTTCATTGTAGTCAATGATTGCACGTTTGTCAACTTCAGCTTTGCTTTCCAGAAAAAGTTTCGCCCTTGGGCCATAGAAGCCCGTACAGCGCGGTTTCGATTTCGGGGTGGGGATTTGCCGGTTGGAAGCGAGAAGCCCCTGCCCGGCCCGGAAATCGGGCTAACAACTGCCTTCCCTTGCCAAGCCCCTTTCTTTCCCTCCGCTCCCGCCATTGGCCGGATTATCGCTCGATTCCTTTGTTCGATCTCGCGCCGAAGGCGCATTTGATCATTCCTTCGTCCCGATCACCTTCAACTGCCGCGCACAACGTAGGTCAAAAGCGGCCTCTTGGCCGGGACCGGAAGATTTTTTGCTCTTGCAAAAAATACCGGCCCTACCTTTTGACCGTAGCGAGCACGGCGGTAAGCTGGTGGTGTGAGGGGGAAACAAGCTATCGGACGAAGCCCGTCCGCATGAGAAAACCCTTGTGCGGCCCGTAGACATTCCTCGATGCAGCTTTTCATCTCGGCGTTGACCTGATTCATGAGCGCTCCCTTTGTAACCACGGCCAACGCCAGCGCGGAGGCTTCCTTAAAACGGGAATTGGCCGCTTTGGTTCCCTTCTGGAGTGGCCGTTATCACTTTGGCTGTGGTATTGAGGCGTGTCGTTCAAGCCAAGGCGGGCATCGGTCATTCGTATCGCAGGGGATGTTTCGGGAGAAAAGCCAACGCCCGCAGAAGGTGCGGCATTGTCAGTCCCTGTACCACCACTGAGAAAACGACGACGCCGAAAGTGGCGATGACGATTTCATTGCGGAGTGGGAGTGACGCCGGAAGCGCTAATGCCAGTGCAAGAGCAAGCGCGCCCCGCAACCCTCCCCACCATAGTATGTGCTGCTCCCGGACAGGGATCGCCCATCGGGAACGGGAGAACATCAGGCAAAGCGGATAGACGGTCAGCGCCCGCCCGGCCAGCACCAGGGCGATGATGGTCACGAGGGCGCTTGCGCCAAGCCCGGTAAAGGGGACAGCGGCTACCGTCAGGCCGATGAGAAGGAAGACAAGCGAATTGGCGATGAAGGCCGCAAACTCCCAGAAAGCGATGACGAATTCGCGCCCGCGTGAAGATAGCGGGTTTGTCTCGGGCTGGTTCAAGACGCCGAGATTTCCCATCAGAAGCCCCGCCGAGACGGTCGCCAGCACACCCGAAAAACCAAAATGCCCGGCCAGCAGGAACGAGCCGTAGGCGGCAACTGTTGTCAGGGCCGTTTCAACCAGATGATCCGAGGTCCGCCCGGCGACCGCAATGGCGACCCTGCCAAAGACCAGCCCCGTTATGATACCGCCCCCTGCGGTGAGCGTCAGCGCCTGTGCAATCTGCGGAAGCGCTGTCGCCTCCTGACTGGCTCCCTGTGCCCAAATAAGGGCGAGAGCGAACAACACCGCTGCAACGCCGTCGTTAAGAAGGCTCTCGCTTTCAACCAGCAAACGGAGACGGCCCTTGATGCCGGTGTCCTTGAACATGGCGATGACGGAAACAGGATCGGTCGCGGCAATCAGGATACCAAAGACAATTGCGGAAGGAACGGGCCAGCCCAGAAGATTTACTATTCCCACGGCCACAGCGAGGGCCGAAATGACCACACCGACTGTAGAAAGCGCCAACACAGGAAAAGCGTCTCGCCGAAGCTCTTTCCAGTGAATGGAAAGCACAGCCTCAAAAAGCAGCGGCGGCAGAATCAGGTCAAAAATGAAATCGTGAGTGAGTGTGACTCCGGTTTCGACGCGCAGCAAAGCAAGACAGATACCGGTGACGACGAGCCCTACCGTGTAGGGCAGGTGGAAACGCCGCGCGATGATGGCTACAAATATCGCTATAGCGAGCAAGCCGACGATAGGAAAAATAATTGGGTACATTGATGTTTCGTAGTCTGGAATTGCCATTCTCTGCTGCCCCCTTTCGTGGCGATACTAAAAATCAGGTGTGGAATTTCCTGAACGGAACAGTAACCGCGTCCGCTTGCCGGGGTCGTCCTTCCACTGGAAGGCAACCGGGAACCCGGCTCGCTCCCGACAGCCCTGCGGGCCGTCTGTTCATTCAGGAAGATCAGGCGCGGAAATCGGGTCAATTTTCCGGCTCGAACGCCGCCCGGCGAATGATCCGCGCTTGCGGCGTCCGCGTCATGCGCGTCATGTCCTCCGGCGCAAGCGGTTGTGCGTCGGGGTCGCTAACGGCGGCGGCGTGTCGCTCCGCCTCGGTCATGGCGTCGAATCTGGTCCAGTCGTGTGTCATCGGATCGGATTAGCTGTTTTCTTCATGGTATCGTCGGCGCGGGTCACAGCTTGCCTTGTGCGAGTGCATCCCGTAGCAGCTTCTCGACGCGGGCATTGTACCCGCGCCCGGTCGCCTTGATGCCGTTCACGACATCGGCGGCCAGCCGGAACCCGATGTGCATTTTCGGCGTCTCGACCGTAGGGCGTCCCCGCCCGCGCTTCCATGATGCGAATTGCTCCGGGAAAACCTCCTTGAAGGGCCTCGCCCGCGCAAAATCCGCGTCTGTCAGTTCTGGAATTTCATCATAATCAGCGGGTGGTTTAGTCTTGTTTGCCATAGCGTTTTACCTCTCGTTTGTTGGCCTTTCTCAGTGAGATCGCCCGGATGATCTGGCCTTGCATCGTACATGCGAGAATGTACAAGCGTTTGCCGTTGTCGATGTAATCAACCACCCAATAGCGGTCCTCGCCGTAATCGTAGCGTTCATCCTGGATGATCGTCGCCCTGGACCAGTCCATGCCAGCCGCCGCAGCAAGGGAAATCCCGTGCTTTTTCTGGTTGATTTTGTCCTTGGCCGGGTTGCATTCGATCTTCATGTTTATTGTAACAACAAAAAAGTTATCGGGTCAAGAATTTTTGTATCAACAAAAAATTGGCGGTGTCAACAGACTTAAACTTTGCTGAAGAAAGCAAGATTGCTTTCCAGAAAAAAGTTTCGCCCCTGGGCCATAGAAGCCCGTACAGCCCGGCTTCGAGTTTTTTGGTCCCTTGGTAGCGGGCTGGTACCTTGAAGCCCATCCACGGCCCGGAAATCGGCTAGAGGGTGAATTCCCTGTCCGGGTGGGGTGGCGGCTCCAGCATTTCGCCCGGCTCGAAAGCGTCCGGGTCGAATTCCCGTTCGCGGCGTTGGCTGGTCTCCATGAAAAAGCGCAAGAGGTCGTTGATATGGCCCTTCCAGTCGCCAAACTCGCCCTGAATGTAGTCTAAAACATCCTTATCGAGTAACAGCGTCACGTCCTGCCTCTGTATAGCGGCCTGCTGGAAGTATCCAGGCAATGTCCCGTCTGTTTTTTCATCCATTGCCGCAAGTATACCAGAAGATATATTAAGGAAAGACTTAACAGCTTCCTTCCATTGCCAAGCCCCTTTCTTCCTTTTATCCCCTGCCCTGCCCCGTTTCTTGTTCGATACCGTGTCGTGCTAGGCTGGATAATCGGGCGAAGCCCGTCCGCACTGAAAAAACTTGTGCGGCCCCTAACGGGCCGCACTCCGTTTAAAGCATCCGCCGTTAGGCGGATTCCGTTGCGTCTTGCGAGTTATCCACAAGAGGTGGTGGTATCGTGTCGGTTTAAGAGGTTAAATAGATAAGGTTAAGTAGTTAAGGTGCATTTGATGGCAGGAAGTGCCTGTGAAATCAGTGTACTAGCTGTTTGTGGCGTTCCTGAAGTGCCGCTATTTTGTTCCCGATGTGCCGATAAAAACGTTCCTGAAGTGCCGCCACTTTGTTCCCGATGTGCCGAAGCGTCGCCCGATTCGCGAGCTGGGTCCCGTACACTATGAAAACTAGCCATTCGGCCTGATTCTGGGCTGGAGGTATCGGCACATCAGGAACACCGCTTAAAACGCCCCGTGCGATCAGGAATGGTGGCGGGCGTGATGACGGCGCATGAAGCCGTAGAAGGCTCGCTGATAGTCTTTCGGCACCCTGCCCTCGCTTCCTGCGATCCAGGTGTCAAACTCGGCCTGAAGCGCATAGAGGTCCCAGCCTGGAAAGTCGCGCCGGATGCATTCCCGCGTTTCATCCGTAAGTACATGAAACAATGGCAGGGACTTTGCTGACGGGGTTCGGTTGGGGGTCTGCTTTGTCTTTGTCTCGGGACGTAGCGCTGACCCCTGCCCCGCTTCGTTGAGCGCACGGCGGGTCATACGCAGCACGGGTTCTTTCTTGGTCAGCTCCATGCACAGATCGAATCCCGGTAAATCATTGCGCTTGGCAATGGCCAGGAGTTCGAACTTGAAGCGCCGGTAAGTGCCTTCAGCGCCGGATTTCTCGAACAGGGTCGGAACGGGGATGGCGAACCCCTGCTCCCCTGCCCCGCCCGCGTGTTTGCGGGCGACACGGTACAGCCAACGCTCCCGGCCGCCGGTAATGGAGAAATATGCCGGATCGATCGCCAGAAGGCCGCCATCCATGAGGATGCCCTCGAAGAACCAGTCCGAAAGCGTCAGGCTCATGCCCTGGCTCTGCTGCGTCTCCTCGTTCACGAGATCGGTCCAGGACTCGATCCAGCTGAATTGCCGGTGCTTTTTGTTCCGTTTGACGCGGATGTTGGTGACAATGGTCGTCGCCTGAAGACGGCCGAGAGATTCCCGAAGCAAATGATACTGACGGCCTCCGGTGGGCCGTGAGATCGTTTTGAGCAGGTCGTAAGGCTGAAAATGGAGGGTGCGCGGCAGATCGTTCTTGCCCTGCTGGCGGAGGTTATTGAGCGTTGATGCGGCCCAGATCAGGATGTCTGCATCCCAGATTGTCGCCATCCCGAATTCGGCGTTCGCCGATACGTTCACAAAGACTTCGCCGTTGGGGCTGACGTAGTGGATGGGCTTTAACCGCTTGCGCTTCGCCAGGCTGAAGAACGGCCTCTCCATTGTTTCCCGCTGATCGCGCATCGGAAGTTCCGAGACGAACGGGACAAACAAATCGAATTGCGCATCAAGAGGTCGGCGGGTGCTCAAAGTGTATACACCTATACGCGTATTAGTTTATACATTTTGCATGGTCCCCTGCCCTTTTTTGAGGAACAGAAGATTAAGGGCCTCCTCAAGGAGGGCCTGGACTGTCGTGTCCTCCTCGGCGGCAAGGAGCTTCAGCTGCTTGGCGATCTTCGGATCGAAGTGTCCGGCGATAAGCCGCTGTCCCTCGCGTGAGGGACGATAGAACTTATCCGTCTTCGACGGCTGATCGGGTTCGACAATCTTGCGCCGGGGCGCAGCAGGTGTCTTCGGCGGGGCCGCGTGGGCCTGGCGATCAAGAACGGCTTGCAGTGAGTTTCGCGGGGCGGACGACATTGGTGGCCTCAATTTTGGTTGGGAATAGGTGCATACACGCATACGCGTATAATTGTTTAATTTCCTCGGCGGCTTTGCCGTCCGTTTCGAACTCCTGGGCTGTCAGCCCTGTTTGCTGGGCGCGGGAATAAGCGACGCGGTTATGGATGCGCACCGGCGCGATCTCGGCATTGAGTTGTTTCACCGCGAGTTCGGTGTCGGCAATTTCCCGGCCCTGAATCGGGCAGAAGGTGAGCACGACGGCGGCGGGCTTGTTGTAATGGCCGACAAGCTCAAGGGTTTTCGTCATCGCCATGACGTCAAGAACGGCGGGCCTTGTCGGAATGAGAATGAAGTCGGCGCGTTGCGCCGCTTCGAACGCGATGTCCTTGGCAAAGGGCGGCGCGTCGATGATGGCGAGGTCGCAGCCGGTGTCCTCCGCCGCCTTCAGAACGTGCTGGAGGCGAGACGGGGGGATGGCCACGACCGCCGGAGTATCGGCCTCGCGGGTATCCTTCCAGAAAGTGGCCGACGCCTGGGGGTCGAGATCGAAGACGGCGACGATCTTGCCGTCTTTCTCTGCGGCGACGGCCAAAGCGGTGGCGAGGGTGGTTTTCCCGACGCCTCCCTTCTGGCTGATGATGGCGAGTGTTTTCATTTGGTATAGGTGGTTATGAAGATACGCGGATACATGTATACACGTTTGCATGTATCAGTGTTTAGGTCAAGATGGGATCGCGAGCTGCCCTGCGCCGCCGCGCTTTTTAAGAGGCGGCGCTTTATCCAGTGTTTGGTGGCGGGCTTGCATGTACGAGTGTTTCTGGCCGAAGGCGATCATCGGGGCCGAGGTGTGCCGTGCGGGGGGTCGGCAGCGGGGAAGCGGCCGTCATCCTCATCCGGCTGGCGGTGCACTCCGGTCGTGCGCTGTTCGGGCATACGCTCGCGCGCCGGTTCTTCCTTGGCGGTCCAGTCCGTGCCGAGGCGGGAGGCGGGGGCCGTCTGACGGTCGGAAGTGTCCCGCTGCGACTTTTTCCAGGTGTCGATCTGCTGCTTCAACATTTCCCGCCCTAGCTCGCGCTCGGCCTCGCGGGCCTGCAGGGCTGCGTCTTCGCGCAGCACGTCGTCGTGATGCCGTTCCTTGAGCGTCGCGACCTGTGTCCGGCGGCTCAGCTTGATGGCGTCGATCTCGGGCTGATAACGCGCCCGGATGGCCTCGGCCTCCAGATTGAGGTCGATGATTTCAGCATTGCGCTCGCGGCGGGTACGGCCAGCGTCGATCATCGGATAATCGATGACGCGCTCCGGGTGACGGGGAGTAGGGGAGGGGACGACTTTCGACACCGGCCGCCTGACCGTCCGGTCGATGTGGTTGGCGCGCGGGCCGATATGGTGTCAATCGGCTCGCAAACG
>QHBR01000227.1 GCA_003244015.1 Hyphomicrobiales bacterium
TCGGCGAAACAGGCGATCAAGGCGAAGGGCTGGCCGGTAAAGATCCTGCGCAAAGAGAGGACGCGCATAGCTCGACGGGAGTTGCCATAGTTTGGGCGTGTTTCCGATTTTCCCCGCTAGTCTCTGCTGGGCGGCCGGCGCGCTCTGGCTGCGCGTGAGCATTTCGACATAGGCGCCGACATGCAACGGCAGCACCTTGGGGACCAGTCTGACGCCGTGCCGCACCATGCGAGAAATTCCTGCAATGCGCGGTCATAGGCGCGGCGCATACGCAGGTTGCGACTGTTGGAGAATCAGGTGTTTCTACGCTGTCGATTAGTGCCTCAGCCGCTGTGGCTCGGCGGCTGGCTCACCAAAATAGGCTTTGAATCTAGAGCGATTCCCATAGAGCTTCGCGAACACTTCAGCCTCTTTATTCAATCTTGCAATTGGCACGTAATATGAGTTGCGGAGCCTCGCGAGACCCTCACTTTCAATGCCTCTGCGCGGGCGTTCCTCCCCTTCGTTTCCAAAAGAGAATGGACTTCGAGCATTCACGAAAACGTCTTTGACATGGTAGAAGGCCGTGAGCACTTGTTCAGCTAGCTCAACACGCCGCTTGTGATCATGCAAGCCGCGATCGTACTTGAACCTCCGCTCCGCTAATTCTTTATCGAACTCGAACTTACGCTCAGCCAATTCTTTATCGAACGCGAACTTACGCTCGGCCAACCGCTCATCAGACTTTAGCTTGTCAGTATGGAGCGCACGCGCCGTCGTGGTCGAAACCACCAAGCCGATCACGGAAATGATCCCTGACACCACCGCTGCCACGACGGCCGGACCCACGAGCGCTCCCCAATCCATGCTACCCTCCATAACAAATGATAAAGGATATTATCCTGTATCGAGCCAGAGGCTTTGGAAAAGGCGGTGAAGTTCCTACCCGGCGAAGCGTATTTTTCCGGAACGCGCTCAAGAATCGGATGTAGCGCCGTGACGCGCGAGGACCTTGCGGACCGACGTCACAAGCTGATCTTCTGGGACAGTGATTTGGGCGTTGGCGCGAAGTTCCAAGTAATCCGCGCGGTCCTTGGTCGAGGCGGCGAGTTCTGCGCCTAGCATGAGATCGCGGATCGTCACTTGCGGGCCATCTTGATGGTTGCGCTCGTTCGATCCCTGGATGACGGCGCAGATCGAGCCGCGTTTATCGGCGTATTTGAGCTGCGCGTTCATGCCCGCCTGTCCGAGGTAAAGTTCGGCGCTGATATTTTCCGCGCGAAGTTTTGCGACAAAATTTTGGTAGCGGGCGAGCTGATCCTTGTCGAGGACGAGGACGACAACGGGTCCGCGCTGCGTATGAGCGGCGACGATCGGCGAATTGATTGCGTTTAGCGCGGAATAGAGCCTTGAGACGCCGATGGAAAAGCCGGTCGCTGGGACATTTTCGCCGCGAAACCGGCCGACGAGTCCGTCGTAGCGCCCTCCCCCGCCGATGGAGCCGAAGCGGACCGGCTTGCCGTCCTCGCCTGGCACTTCAAAAGTGAGCTCGGCCTCGAAAACGGGGCCAGTATAATATTCGAGGCCGCGCACGACGGAGGGGTCGATGCGGATACGGCTATCATTATAACCAGCACTTCCGATGATCTTCCAAATATCCTGGAGATCCTGAAATCCATCGATTCCTGTTAAAGATGTTCGCACAATCGTTTCAATACCACCCATAATTCCTTCAAATCTGATAGCTTCAGCTACGCGAGCATCAATATCGCCGGTTTGTACCTCAAGCCGAACTCTCTCATACTCGCGCCTTGCCCGCGCGGCGGAACCCTCGATCTCAAACAACACCAGTATTTTTTCGATTGCGCCCTGGCTTAGGTCAGCGCCCTTCGTAAAATCGCCACTCTCGTCCTTTCGACCCGGCCCGAGCAGCGCCCGAACACCCTCCTCGCCCAAGCGATCATATTTGTCTATCGCGCGCAGCACCGTCAGCCTTCGGCCCGCATTTTCCTCTCCGCCGAGTCCTATCGCCTCCATCACGCCGTCGAGCACCTTGCGATTGTTGACCTTGATGACATAGTTTCCGCGCGCGATCCCCAATCGTTCCAGCGTGTCCGCCGCCATCATGCACATCTCGGCGTCCGCCGCGACGCTTGCCGCGCCGACCGTATCGGCGTCGAACTGCATGAATTGGCGAAAGCGCCCCGGCCCCGGCTTTTCGTTGCGAAACACATAGCCCGAGCGGTAGCTGCGATAGGGTTTTGGCAATTTTTCGAAATTTTCCGCGACATAACGGGCGAGTGGCGCGGTCAGATCGTAGCGTAGCGAAAGCCAGTTTTCGTCATCGTCCCTGAGCGAGAAGACGCCTTCGTTCGGGCGATCCTGATCCGGCAGGAATTTGCCGAGCGCTTCGGTAAACTCGATTAGCGGGGTCTCGACCGCCTCGAAACCGTAAAGTTCGTAAGTCGTCTTGATGAGGCCAAGCATTTTTTCGGTCGCGGCGATCTCGCCCCGCGCGCGATCCGCGAAACCGCGCGGCAACTTCGCGCGGGCCGTTTTCATGTTGTTTTTCTTGCCGTTCATTGCTTCTCAAGGCCTGTCATTGTCCCGATGTCTTTAGGGGCGGGCTAGCGCCACGGCAAGCGCCGCTCATGCAATCATACCGGCGCGACCCTTGGCGCACGCGGAAAACCCCTTATATTTGCGCGGCGGAGGGAGGACTCCGCCAAATCCCAAAGGGGAGAATGCCCATGTCACCCGAAGAACGCCAGTTGCTGACAGGATTGTTCGACCGGATACGCGGCGCCGCCAATGCTCCGCGCGATCAAGAAGCCGAGGTATTGATCCAGGATGCAACCAAGGCTCAACCTTATGCGCCCTATCTTTTGGCGCAAACCGTCCTCGTTCAGGACCAGGCGCTGCGCGCCGCCAACGATCGTCTGCAAGAGCTCGATGGCAAGGTCAAGAACCTGGAAAGCCAAGCGGCGAGTGGGCCGCGTCCGGGCGGTTTTCTCGGCGGGCTCGGCTCGCTATTCGGCGGCGGCGGACCGCCTCCCCGCGCGCCGGCGCCGCCACCTAGCGGCCGCTGGGGCCAATCGCCGCCGCAGGGCGGCTGGCAACAGCCGCCGCAAGGCTACGCTCCGCCTGGTGCGGCGCCCGGCCCGTGGGGCGGCGGCAGTTCGGGCGGCGGATTTTTGACGGGCGCGCTTGGCACCGCGGCGGGGGTCGCGGGCGGTGTGCTTCTCGCCGATTCGATTCGCGGGCTCTTCGCCGGGCATAATAACGCGCTTGGCATAGGCAGCGGATTTGGCGGCATGGGCCCGGGGCTTGGAGGAGGTCTCGGCGGCGAAACCGTCATCAACAATTATTACGATTCAGGCGGGCAAAGCCTCAGCCAGCAGGACGCCGCCCAGGACGCCCAGCAAGACGCGGCAGACGACTCGCAGCAATATGCGCAGCAAGACGCCCAGCAAGACGCCGACCAGGACCAGGACAACATCCAGGACGCCTCGGATTACGGCTCGGACGATTTTGGCTCCGGCGGCGACGGCAGCTTCGACGCCTGACGTATCGCGTTTTGGCGTGCGCCACGGGCACATCGGCAAAGGTGCCGGCGCTATTGCCGCGCGCTGCCGCCTCATCGGACGCCTGCTCCCCCTGCCCTCTCAATGGCGGCGGCCAAGAGCGGACGCTTCCCGCGCAAGCTGTTCGACCTTGCCGAAATCGCGCGCCGCGAGAAGCCCCGGCGCGACCATCCATGACCCGCCAACGCAAGCCACGTTGGCGAGCGCAAGATAGTTTCCGGCCTTTTGCGCGTCGATACCGCCGGTCGGACAGAAAACCAAATCGGGAAAGGGGCCCGCGAAAGAGGCGAGATATTTTGCCCCGCCAGCCGGCTCGGCCGGAAAGAATTTTAACGCGTGAAAACCTCGTTCCCGAAGCGCTAGGGCCTCGGATGCCGTCGCCGCCCCTGGAAGGAAAGGGACCGGCGATCGCACGGCCGCCTCAAGCAGGCGCGGCGTCATCCCCGGACTGACTAGAAACCCGGCTCCGGCATCGCTAACGGCTTGGATCTGTTCCGCCTCGATGATTGTCCCCGCGCCGATGACCGCCTCCGGAAATGTCTTGGCGAGCGCCGACACGGCGGCCATGGCGGCAGGCGTACGCAAGGTGATCTCGAGCACCGTCAATCCGCCCGCGATCAGGGCGCGGGCCTGGGCAACCGCGTCCTCGACGTCCTTGACGGTCAGCACGGGAACGACCGGCGCCTGCCGCAGCATAGCCACGGTCGCCTCGCTACGAGGATAAAGCATGGACGATGTCCTTCCGTCGGCGGTCAGCCGCAGACGCTCGCGCCGAAGTCCGCTCCGCTCACATTGGCTCGGAACATTTGGAACAGTTCGCGGCCATAGCCATGTGCATGTGCTTCGAGATCGCACACGGCAAGCGAACGGTTTTGCAGAGTCTCGGGCGAGAGTTCCACCGTCGATGTGCCCGCTTCCGCGTCGAGCGCTATGATATCGCCGTCTCGCAGCCGGGCAATGGGGCCGCCGTCAAGCGCTTCCGGCGTTACATGGATCACCGCCGGTACTTTTCCCGACGCGCCCGACATGCGGCCATCGGTGACCAGCGCCACCTGATGGCCGCGCGCCATCACCGACGCGAGCACGGGCGTCAGCTTGTGCAACTCGGGCATGCCGATCGCTTTCGCGCCCTGGAAGCGAACCACCGCGACCAGATCACAATCGAGTTCGCCCGCGCCGAACGCGGCCTCCACTTCTTCTTACGCGTGAAAAACCCGCGCCCTTGCGCGCACCTTGCGATGTCCCGGCGCGACCGCGCTGATCTTGATCACCGCGCGGCCGAGATTGCCGTCAAGCACTTTCAGGCCATCGCGGGAGAACGGATTTGCCGCTGGGCGCAGGACCGATTCATCGAGGCTCAAAGAAGGCGCCGCGCGGAAGGCGAGCTTGCCGCCATCGAGATAAGGCTCTTGCGCATAGAATTCGAGCGTGCATCCGGCAACGGTTTTCGCGCCGGGATGCAGGAGGCCTGCACCCAGCAATGAACGGATGAGAAATCCGGTGCCGCCGGCGGCGGTGAAGTGGTTCACGTCGGCGGTGCCGTTGGGATAGATGCGGGTTAGCAAGGGAACCGCCTTGGAGAGATCGGCGAAATCGTCGAGCGTCAGGATAATGCCGCCCGCGCGGGCCATGGCGATAAGATGGATGACGTGGTTGGTCGAGCCCCCCGTCGCATGCAGGGTGACGATACCGTTCACGAAGGCGCGCTCATCGAGAACCGAAGCAACCGGCGTGTAGTCGTTGCCAAGCGCGGTGAGCGCCAAGGCGCGCTGCGCGGCGGCGGCGGTGAGCGCGTCGCGCAAGGGGGTGTTCGGATTGACAAAGGAACTGCCTGGCAGATGCAGGCCCATCGCCTCCATCAGCATTTGATTGGAATTCGCGGTGCCGTAAAAGGTGCAGGTCCCCGGCGAATGGTAGGAAGCGGCTTCCGTTTCAAGCAGGTCTTCCCGCGTGGCCTTGCCTTCGGCATAAAGCTGGCGGAGCTTCGCCTTCTCCTGGTTCGACAGACCGGAAGGCATCGGCCCCGCGGGGATGAACACGGCGGGTAAATGCCCGAAGGCTTGCGCCGCGATCACGAGTCCCGGCACGATTTTGTCGCAGATGCCGAGAAAGACCACGGCGTCGAACATATCGTGCGACAAGGCGATCGCCGCCGACATGGCAATGACGTCGCGCGAGAACAGCGAGAGTTCCATGCCGGCGCGGCCTTGCGTGATGCCATCGCACATGGCCGGCACGCCGCCCGCGACCTGCGCGACGGCGCCTGCCTCGTGCGCCGCCTTTTTTATGAGGGCGGGAAAACGCTCATAAGGCTGATGCGCCGAGAGCATATCGTTGTAGGCGGTGACGATGGCGAGATTGGCGGCGGCGCCGGTACGCAGGGCCTGCTTTTCGTGCCCGACGCAAGCGGCAAAACCATGCGCGAGATTGGCACATCCGAGCGCGCCACGGTGCGGCCGAGATATTTTTCCCGCGAAGGCTGGCTGCGCGCGCGAACGCGGGCCGTGACATCGGCGATTGCGGCTTGCACCATCTCCGGCTCCTCGTTGCGGCGGGTTGGCGCGCCGCCGCCCGCATCAGTTCACTCGGTTTCTTCGCTCCAGCTGCGCCCATCGCGCTCGACCAGAGCGATCGCCGCGGCGGGCCCCCAAGTGCCGGCAAGATAGGGCCGCGGCGCTTCGTCCATTTGGTTCCAGGCCTCGCGGATCGGATCGATCCAGCGCCACGCCGCCTCCACCTCGTCGCGGCGCATGAACAAGGTCGCGTTGCCGCGTATGACGTCCATCAACAGCCGCTCGTAGGCCTCCGGCGCGTGGATGCGGAATGCCTCGGCGAAGTTCATGTCGAGCGGCACATGTTGCAGCCGCATTCCGCCCGCGCCCGGCTCCTTCAGCATCAGCCAGAGTTTTATACCTTCGTCCGGCTGCAGCCGTATGGCGAGCCTCGTTTGCGAAATCTTACCCGACTCGGCCGGAAAAATCGAATGGGGAACCTCGCGAAAGGCGACGATGACTTCCGAAATCCTTTGCGGCAGACGCTTGCCGGTGCGAAGATAGAACGGCGTGCCGGCCCAACGCCAATTCGCGATTTCCACCTTGAGCGTGACAAAGGTCTCGGTCACGCTGCGCTCGTTGCTGGCCTCCTGCGCGTAGCCCGGTACCGCGCCCCCCTCGCCGGCGCCCGCGCGATATTGTCCGCGCACGGTCAGCGAGCCGGCATTCCTAGAATCGATCGGCACCAGCGACTTCAAGACCTTGAGTTTTTCATCGCGCACCGAATCCGCGTCCAAGGAGGCGGGCGGTTCCATGGCGACAAGACACAACAATTGCAGCAAATGATTCTGCACCATGTCGCGCAGCGCGCCGGCGTTTTCGTAATAAGACGCGCGGCCCCCGACGCCTATCGATTCGGCGACGGTGATCTCGACATGATCGATATGGGCTGAATTCCACAACGGCTCGAACAGCGCATTGGCGAATCGCAGCGCCATCAGATTTTGCACCGTCTCTTTTCCGAGATAATGATCGATGCGGAAAATCCGCTTCTCGGGAAACACCGCGCCAATCGCATCGTTGATGCACGCGGCGGAGGCGCCGTCCCTGCCGATCGGCTTCTCGACGATGATGCGCGCGGCCGGGGTGATGAGCGAATGCGCAGCGAGTCGCTTGGCGATCGGCCCGAAATGATCCGGATCTGTCGCAAGGTAGAACGCGCGCACGCGCGAGGGTTCGGCATCGAACTCATGGCCGAGGAGATCCCACCCCGCCTCCGATTCAATGTCGAGACAGACATAATGGATCATTTCGAGGAAGCTCTTGATCGCTTCGTCGCTCGCGGCGGCGGCGGCAAACTCCTTTAGCGCGTCGGCGATCGCGACCCGATAGGCGGCGTGATCCAAGGGCCGCCGCGACACGCCAACGATCCTGGTCGGCTGCGAGAACTGCGCATCGAGAAAACGGTGAAATAGCGCGGGAAAGAGCTTGCGGCGGGCGAGATCGCCGGTGCCGCCGAAGACGGCCAGATCGAAGGAAGGCACCTTCAGGATACGCGAAACCATCGCTTTCCTTCGCATTTCGAAGGTTTATGCGCAACATGGTCCACCGAAAGGACGAGCAAGAGGCGCCCCGAGCCGCGTCGGGTGAACCCGACGACGCACAAACGCGGCGTGAGCACACATTTTTTCGTAAGCGCCGTGCGCTTGGCGCGCCAGCGTTGACGAAACTGATAACTACCTGTCCGCTTTCACGCCCTCGGCGATGCCACGCGCCGGCAAATGCTTCGCGAACTCGCCAGTGGCGAGAGAACGGTAGGCCAGCTTGCGGAGCCCTTCGCGATCTCGCTCGCGGCGGCCTCGAAGCACATCAAGGCGCTGGAAAACGCCGGGCTGATCCGTCGCGAGGTGCGCGGGCGCACCCATCTGTGCCGCCTCGACCCCGGACCGCTCGCCAGCGCCCAGCAGTGGTTGAGCTTCTACGAGCGCTTCTGGACCGACCGTCTGGATATGCTCGAACGGCTTCTCCGCAAGGAGGACGAACGCCAATCCCCCACCCCCAAAAAAGGAGATGACCAATGAACGAACTCGCAACCCCGGATGCCTATGGCGTGCTGACCGAGCCTGCCACGTTGAAGATCCAGCGCCTTCTGCCCGGCCCCATCGAACGCGTCTGGGCGTGTCTCGCGGAGAGCGAACTGCGCCGTCAGTGGCTGGCGGAGGGCAAGATGGAGATGAACGTCGGCGCGCCCGTCGAGCTCGTCTGGCGAAACGACGAGCTCAACAACCCTCCTAGCCAGCGTCCGGCCGGCTTCCCCGAAGAGCACCGGATGCAGAGCCGGATCACCGAACTCGATCCGCCCCGCAAGCTCGCCATCGCCTGGGGAGGGAGCGGCGACGTCTCCTTCGAGCTGGACCCAAAGGGCAACAAGGTGCTGCTCACCGTGATCCATCGCCGCCTGCCCGACCGCGCAACCATGCTGATGATCGGCGCCGGCTGGCACATGCACCTCGACATTCTGGTCGCCCGCGCGACAGGCAAGGAGCCGGCGCCCTTCTGGGAAGGCTGGAGCCGGCTGCAGAAGGAATACGACCGGCGGCTGCCGGCCTGACCTGGCTGCTCGACCGGAATTGGTCGCCACCACGCAACAAGTATCTCAACAAACAGGAGGTTAACCATGCACACACCATCGATCGTGTCGCCGCAGGAGTGGGAGGCTGCGCGCGAGCAGCTGCTCGTGAAGGAGAAGGCATTGACCCGCGCCCGTGACGCGCTGGCCGCCGAGCGTCGGCGGATGCCGTGGCTGGCCGTGGAGAAGGAGTACGAGTTCGACGGGCCTGAGGGCAAGGCGAGCCTGCTCGACTTGTTCGACGGCCGCCGTCAGCTGATCGTCTACCGCGCCTTCTTCGAGCCCGGGGTGTTCGGCTGGCCCGAGCATGCCTGCCGCGGCTGCTCCTTGGTGGCCGACCAGGTCGCCCACGTCGCCCATCTGAACGTCCGCGACACCACCCTCGCGTTCGTCTCGCGCGCGCCGCAGACGGACATCGCGCGCGTGAAGGCGCGGATGGGCTGGGAGATGCCGTGGTACACCATCACGGACGGCTTCGACACCGACTTCGGTGTGGACCAGTGGCACGGCACGAACATGTTCTTCCGCGACGGCGACAGCGTGTTCCGCACCTACTTCGTCAACAACCGCGGCGACGAGGCGATGGGGAGCACCTGGAGCTACCTCGACGTGACTCCGCTCGGGCGCCAGGAGGAGTGGGAGGACTCGCCGGAAGGCTACCCCCAGACCCCGCCGTACAAGTGGTGGAAATGGCACGACGAACACGCCGCCGACGCGTCGCCCGACCCGAGGTGGATCGAGGTGGCGGAGACCGGACAGGCGGCATGGCAGAACCTCGACGACTAGTACGGTGACGTTCGTGATCGCACGCGCGGAGGGCTGAGCGAAGTCATGGTTGTAGTGGCCCAACCGCGCTTTATTGCAGGAGAGAGAGCATGAGCGAGGCTTATTCCGGCGGATCAGCCGACAGTGCGAGCTGTGATGAAAACGCCAACGCGGCCGCACTTGGCGCAGCCGACTGGCTATGCCTCGCGGCTGCGCCAACCTTCGCAATCATGGCGCTGCTCACAGGGGCTCTTGATGGCCGCCCGGCGGATATGCTCTGCTCGGTCGCGCGTGCGTCACCGCTGAGTGGAATGGTCCCGATGTACTTGCTGATGAGCGCCTTCCATTCGGCGCCTTGGCTGAAGCTGATCTCCAGCCGACGAAGCGGCGTCCGCCGGTCCTGATCCGGCGTTCGCCAGATCGAGCGGCGTGGCGTGGAGCTTTGGCGCAGCACCTTCGCCGCCCCCGCTTTCCGCCGTTCACTTATTGTTCTTGCAAAGGAACCGCAATATTGCACTTGACGGACCCAAAAATCTGTGATATCGTTGATTTCTAATAAGGAATCAGATGTCATGTCAAAATCTATCCTCGAAGCTAAAATCCTGCAAGACGAAGCCGCTGCTTACGCGTGGGTTGAAGCCCGCATTTGGCCGGAAGGGCCAGTTTGCCCGCATTGCGGCGGCGTGGAACGTATTTCAAAAATGGGCGGCAAAAGTACCCGCATCGGCGCCTATAAGTGCTATCAGTGCCGCCAGAAATTCACCGTCAAGATCGGAACCGTTTTTGAGGACAGCCACGTTCCCATGCGGCTGTGGCTTCAGGCCATGTTTTTACTTTGCTCCTCAAAGAAGGGCATTTCAAGCAATCAACTTCATCGCACTCTTGGCGTGACCCTAAAAACCGCCTGGTTCATGTCGCATCGCATTCGTGAAGCCATGCGCGTTGTCGGCGTTGAACCAATGGGCGGGGAAGGCGGGATTATCGAGGCTGATGAAACTTTCATTGGGCGCCTCGAAGGTGTTCCGAAACAGAAATCCGGATCGGCTCACAAGAATGTCGCACTTACTTTGCTTGAACGCGGTGGCGCGGCTCGCAGTTTTCATGTCGAGAGCACCCGCCGGGCGGACGTTGAAGGTGTCATGCGCGCCAACATCAGCAAGGAGTCGCGTCTGATGACTGATGAAGGGCGCCATTACAGGGCGATTGGCCGCGAGTTCGCGAGCCATGAAAGCGTCAACCATGGCGCTGGCGAGTACGTGCGCACACCAACACCCTTGAGGGCTATTACTCGATCTTCAAGCGCGGCATGAAGGGCATTTACCAACATTGCAGCGAGCGCCATTTGCACCGCTATCTGAGCGAATTCGATTTCCGCTATAGCAACCGCGTTGGGCTTGGCGTAAATGACATGCAGCGTACCGAGCGCGCCCTTATGGGTATCGTCGGCAAGAGGCTCACCTATCGAACGGCTCATCAGTGAGAGGCCGCCGTACGGCAGGAAAGCCAAGCACAAAGCTTGAAAAGTCCTTGACACAACCAAAATTCTGTAGCAGCGCCTAGCTTTCGCCATGCGCGTTTTGTGATTCGCAACCTGAAAGGCGAAAACATGATGTGGAAACGCATGTTCCGCCATATACGAGATTGGTGGACTTTAGGGGACTATGAACGGGCGAAGGACAACAACACAGAACAAGTAATCTCTCGATTGTCGCGTGGAAACGTATCAATCCAAACCGGCTCGTACATAGACGCATCTAAGCTGCAAGCGTTGTCCCGCAGTAGCGACACCGCGATTGTACACCTTCGAAAATTGGTTAGTAACAAAGAACATGAATCTCAGGGACGATCATATTCATCTTCTCGCCAAAATAGAGACTGAATGGAATAGAGCAGAGGCTGACATCAAGACGGCAGAACATGTCGTTGCAAATATAGTTATCCCGTCTGTAAAAGAGCTCCGGTACGCCGGTAGGAGGCTAGTTGAAGCCCTCCATCTAATAAACACTACTCCAGAGGACGCACGGACAATTACAAGCCTTCTAGATGACGCCTGCTTTAATTGTTATCGAGCACGTCATGACGCTGTTGATGCCACCACAGCAAAAATTGCGTTAGATATAGACACCATGGTCAGCAAGCTCGGATATGATTCTATATTACCAGCATTCCCGTCATTTCCAAAGCTATTTCGTGAACTACAATCAGTGCGAGCCAAGATAGTAGAATCTAGAGGGAGGAGAGAGGACAGAGAAGCTATATATTCAGTATTGGAATCAATTGATTTCCCAGCTTTGGTCAATTCTTTTAATGAAATGCGAGCATCGGAAGATATGATGAAAGCTCTAGCGAAGAAAAGTCGTAGGTCTGAGTTTTTTGGAAGATGGGCACTTTATATCGGAATTGCTAGCCTTATAATTGCCGTAGCGTTGCGGATCTTCTAATTTGATTGAGCAGCCGTATGGGAAAAGCAGGCGAAAAGCAAAAGCGAACGCCGAAGACGAAGGACAAACGACAATACGAGCAGTTTGTTGAAACTGCTCGTAGGCTCGGCTGCGACGAAAGCGAAGAGGCATTCGAAGCCGCTTTTAAGAAAATTGTTCCGCCAGCGCATCGGCTAAAGACTGATCAGAATCGCTCCGGGTAGTCATTTTTCATCTTCTCGTATTCCGCCAAGTTTCCTTCTTCACCAGGTCGCTTAGGAAAAAGACGGTGTGATGGATTACGAAGCGCAATCCCGGCTATTTCATTGGTCAAATTCAAAGAGATTCTTTGAATCTGATTTGCTGGCCGCGCGGAAGGGGTATTTTTCGAGATGCCCTGAATGCTCTTTGATCAACGGTGACTGCGTAGCCGAATAGAGAATATTTATTGATTAGCCCAATCGCCACAGCGATGCATTCTGCCTCGGTCAACCTATCAAAAGGGGGTTCATTAGTGTTGCAGGCAGACATGTGAAAAAATGGGAGCCGCTTATAGCGCGCCAGCATCTTTTTCCATTCCTCGTCAAGAGCGCGTGCCTTAGCGCTTGTGAAGGTATACCCCGCCACGCAAAGCAGTCCATCGTTATAGCTCTCGTCAAAGTATGATTTGATGAGCATGATTAAATCGGTTGCCGCTGGCGCGACCGAATCGAGCAAATCGGCGAAGACCGATTCTTCATGATCCCCCAAGATTTCTTGGGCGTTCGCCGGGCATACGACTTGCGGAATGGGTCCGTCAAGTGCAATATTGCGAAAGGAACGTTTTCTTCGTTAAGCTCGCCTCAAAGTGAGAGTGGAAGGCGGGGCGTGCCATGGTCGTCAGGGTAGCGACGGTAGCGTTTGAAGGCATCGAGGCGCGGCCGGTGGACGTGCAGGTGCAAATCGCCAACGGCAACGTGGTCTTCACGGTGGTCGGTCTCGGCGACAAGGCGGTCGCTGAATCGCGCGAAAGAGTCCGCGCCGCGCTGAATGCGTCGGGCCTCGCCATGCCTGCCAAGCGGATCACGGTCAATCTCGCGCCGGCCGATCTCCCCAAGGAAGGCAGTCATTACGATCTGCCTATCGCGCTTGGCATGATGGCCGCGATTGGCGCCATTCCGCCGGACTCGCTTGCAAATTACACCGTTCTCGGCGAACTCGCGCTCGATGGAACGATCACCGCGGTCGCCGGCGTGCTGCCCGCCGCGATTGCCGCGAATGCGCGCGGCCACGGGCTCATCTGCCCGCACGCGAGCGGACCAGAGGCGGCCTGGGCGGCGCAAGACATCGATGTGCTGGCACCGCTTTCGTTGATCCAGCTCGCCAATCATTTCAAGGGCACCCAAGTCATGGCGCGGCCGCGGCCGGCTGTGCGGGGACAAGTGGGAACCCAGCCGGACCTTGCCGACATCAAGGGACAGGAAAGCGCCAAGCGCGCGCTCGAAATCGCCGCCGCCGGGGGGCACAATCTCTTGTTGAACGGGCCGCCGGGAGCGGGAAAATCGATGCTCGCCGCGCGGCTGCCCTCGATCTTGCCGCGGCTCAGCCCGCGCGAACTGCTCGAGGTTTCGCTCATCCACTCCATTGCGGGCGATCTCGCGGGCGGCGCGCTTACCGATAGAAGGCCTTTCCGCGCGCCGCATCATTCGGCCTCGATGGCGGCCCTCGTCGGCGGCGGCACGCGCGCGCGGCCTGGCGAAATTTCGCTCGCCCATCACGGGGTTTTGTTTCTCGACGAATTGCCGGAATTCCAGCCGCAGGTTTTGGACAGTTTGCGGCAGCCGCTCGAAACCGGCGAAGTCGCGATCGCCCGGGCGAACCACCGGATCGTCTATCCGGCGCGGTTTCAGCTCGTTGCGGCGATGAATCCCTGCCGTTGCGGCCATGCGAGCGAGCCCGGCTTTACCTGCAACCGGCAACCCGTTGCTCGCTGCATCGCGCAATATCAGGCGCGCCTCTCGGGGCCCTTGCTCGACCGCATCGATCTCCACGTGGAGGTGCCGGCGGTCGCCGCCGCCGATCTGATGCTGCCGCCTCCCCTTGAGGGTTCAAGGGAGACTGCGGAACGCGTCGCCGCCGCGCGAAACATCCAGGTCGCGCGTTATAATGGGATCGGTCTTCCGGGGATCCTCTCCAACGCCGCCGCACCCGCCAATGTCATCGAGACGGTGGCGGAACTCGACGCCTCGAGCCTCGCCTTGGTCAGAGAGGCCTCGGAGCGCCTCCATCTTTCCGCGTGGGGTTTCCACCGGATCCTAAAACTCGCCCAGACAATCGCCGATCTCGACGGCGCCGGCGAGGTCTCGCGCCCGCATCTCGCCGAGGCGCTCACCTACCGCATCGATACCACAAGGCAGCTGCGCGCCGCTTGAACAGGCCGCGGCTCCGGCGAGGCTTTTGTGGGGTGGGGGGAAGCCGGACCGGCTATCGCGATTGCAGGAGGCGCGCGACAGCCTTGGACGTAAAATCCACCATGGGCACGATGCGCGCGTAATTGAGCCGCGTCGGACCGATCACGCCAAGCACGCCGACGATGCGCTGCTCCCGGTCATGAAACGGCGCGGCGATCATCGAGGAACCCGACAGCGAGAAGAGCTTGTTTTCCGAGCCGATGAAGATGCGGACGCCGTCGCCGCCTTCGGCCCGGCTCAACAATTCGATCACATCCTTCTTTGTTTCGAGATCGGCGAACAACAAACGGATCCGTTCGAGATCCTCGATCGCGGTGAGGTCCTGGAGCAGATTGGCCTGCCCCCTGACGATCAGCTGCGGGCCTTGCGCGGGCGAGTCCGCCCAGCTCGCCAGTCCAGCATCGACAAGCCGCGCCGTCAATTCGCCGAGTTCTGCTTCGGCGAGCTTGCGCGAGGCCTCGATCTCGCACTTGACCTCCTGCAAGGTGCGGCCCCTAATCCGCGCATTGAGATAATTGCCGGCCTCGCACAAGGCGGACGGCGGCAGCCCCGCCGGTATTTGCACGATCCGGTTTTCGACCGAACCGTCCTCGGCGACCAGCACCGCGAGCGCGCGCTCCGGCTCGATCCTGACGAACTCGACATGTTTGAGCCGCGCGTTTTCCTTGTTGGCGACGACGACCCCGGCGCTGCCGGTCAAACCCGACAACATCATCATCGCGTCGCCAAGCAGCCCTTCGAGGGTCTGCTCCTGCGAGGCCGCTTTAACCTGCGCCTCGATCCGTTCGCGTTCCTCCTGGCTAACGTCGCCCAATTCGAGCAGCGCATCGACGAAAAAGCGCAAGCCCAGTTCGGTTGGGAGCCGCCCCGCGCTGGTGTGCGGCGCATAGATCAACCCGATCTCTTCGAGATCCTGCATTACATTGCGTACCGAGGCCGGCGACAGCGGCGCCGGCAAAAGCCGCGCGAGATGGCGCGATCCAACCGCCTCGCCATGGGCGAGGTAGGAATCGACGATCAGCCGGAATATTTCGCGCGAGCGTTCGTTGAGTTTTGCCAGACTGTTGCCGCCACGCGCCGCACGGGGTGCATGATCCAAGGGAGCTGCCATGGCGGCCAACATGGCCGCATGGGGCCGAGGATGCAAGCGCGGCCCCGCGGGGACCGGCACAAATTGTAAGAATTATCTAAATGAATAATTAGAAAAGTACGTGTATCCAACGTATTGTACCAGCACAGCTCGAATACGGCAAGTTGAGGAAGGAAAAAACGATTATGCGCTCATTCATTCATAAGGGCATCTCGAAAA